>NZ_QKVN01000027.1:0-61958 GCF_003231195.1 Acinetobacter sp. WCHAc060042 | reverse complement strand
CCAAAATTTAAGCTTTTTTAGTTTTACAGATTTAAAAAAATTAACAACTTTATTCATTAAAAATAGCAGGCCCTAGGGCCTGCTATTTTTAATATCGAGACAAAATTAAAAAACTAATTCAATACCTGCACCATATAGCCATCCCTTTTCAGAATCTGTTGCTTCTTGAAAAAGAGTTGATTTTTGTCCTTTCTCATATTGATAAGCTATATCAACAAATGGTCTGATACGTTTGCTAATCTCATAACGAGTTTTAATACCTGTCTTCAATTCTGACAATCCCGTCCTTGATGCAAAGTCGGAATTATCATTAAAGACAACATCTGCTTCAATATATGGCTGAGTAATCAACTTTTGAGTGAGTAATAAATCACGGTCGAAATCAAAACTAGCTCCCCAGAAGTTGTCTTTTCCACCATAAAGGTAAGCTTTGGTCTCAAAGAAATAAGGAGCAAGACCTAATATACCAACAACACCATCGACTCGATCGCTGTTCTTGTTATTTTTATCCTCGCTGTATCTTAGACCAGCTTGTACATCCCAAAATGGTGCTACATTACGGCTATAAAGTGCAGACACATCATAATTGGGATCATTACTCTCTGCTTTATTCAGATTGGCTTCAACAAATACTCGATTCTCATCTGTTCCAATCAATGTTTCGAAACTAGAACCTAAACTACCCTTACCATCGTTATCAATTACCCACTCATTGGAAAATTTAGTTGTTTGGTAAATCTGTCCACCATGCTCGTTCAGATGTTTATCATGATTTTGGCTAAGAGCTAATTTGCCTTTTGAAGTATTTTGAGCAGCATTACGTTCAACATAGCCTAATCCTCCAGCTTCTTTTAAAAGCACATTCATACTTGCCGTGCTAATATTTAAATTTTCAGTAGAATTATCATTCGCAAATGTCATACCTGCTAAACCTAATAACACAACAGACAAAATTGTTTTTGAATAAAACTTTTTAATGATTTGCATGTTGATTCACTCCCTTATCATTTGCTTGAGGTTGAGCAACAATATTCTTCAAATCAGAACTATTACCATCTACATTTGCCACAATTAGCTTATTCATCATTCCAGCAGACATGTGATACAACAAATGACAATGGATAGCCCATTCACCTAGTTCATCAGCAGTAAGTAAGGTAGTAATCGTTTTCCCAGGCGGAACAATTACTGTGTGTTTATTTGGCATATTTTTAGGATCTTGACCATTTTCAAGCTGCATAAACATACCATGCAAGTGCATTGGGTGAGCCATCATACTGTCATTCACAAATTTCAAGCGTATACGTTCCCCGTATTTCACTTTGAATGGTTCTGTCTCATTAAACTTCTTACCATTAATTGTCCAAATATAGCGCTCCATATTCCCGCCAAGACGAATTTCCATTTCACGTTCAGGTGCACGAGTATCTGGTTGAGGATTTAGAGATTGTAAGTCACTATATTGAAGTGCTTTTTGGCCAACGGGTGTTGAAGCATTCGCCCAACCATATACAACGTCACTATTTTTTTCTTGTGTAGATGCATTAGATGTAGTCATTTGCATATCATGATTCATGCCTGACATAGATTGATTTTTTGAGCCACCTGTCATAGACGACATATCGTGATCCATACCTTTCATTGAAGACATGTCATGATTCATGCCTGACATGGATTGATCCTTCGAACTACCTGTCATAGACGACATATCGTGATCCATGCCCGCCATGGAAGACATCTCATGTCCCATCCCCATATCTTCCATAGTTAATAAAGAACGAGGACGTGGTTGCGGCATAACAATATTTTTCACAGGTGAAGTATTTTCATCATGTAACGTCCCAACAGAAGACCCACTACGATCAATAGATTCAGCTTCAATCTGATAATTTGCTTGTTTAGGCTCGACAATTACATCGTACGTTTCAGCTGTTCCTATTCGAAATTCATCAACTGGAACTGGCTTTACAGGTTGACCGTCTGCACTTACTACAGTCATTTTGAGATTAGGGATTCTCACATCAAATAATGACATTGCAGAAGCGTTAATAAACCTTAAACGAACTTTTTCACCTGCCTTAAAGTTTCCAGTCCAGTTTTGTGCTGGCGTCTTACCATTCATTAAAAAAGTATAGTTCGTAACATCAGACATATCTGTCTTTAACATTCGCATCTGATTCCACATCGAACGATCTTGCCATGTCGCTTTTAGGCCATTTCTTTTGACCTGTTTTAGTACATCAAATACGGTTTCACGACGATTCTGATAATAATCAGCTTCTTTTTTAAGATTTTTCATAATCTGTCCGCTAGTAGAATTATGAAAATCAGAAAGTAGTACTACATAATCTTTGTCAGCTTTTTCTTCTGGTGACAAAGGTACTTTATTCTTTGGGTAAATGACTAACGGACCATACAAGCCCTCTTGCTCTTGACCTTTACTGTGAGAATGGTACCAATAAGTACCATTTTGACGAACCTTGAATTTATATTCGTAAGTTTTGTTAGGAGCAATACCATCAAACTGATTAAATCCAGGTACTCCATCCATGATGCCAGGCAAAATTAAACCATGCCAATGAATAGAAGAATCTTGGTTTTTTAACTTGTTATGAACACGAATAATCGCCTCATCACCCTCTTCAAATTCAAGAAGGGGGGCCACAAATTTGCCATTTACTGTGATTCTCTTTAAAGGCTTTCCAGTTATATTTACTGTTTGCTCAGCGATGGTTAAATCATATTCTTTAACAGCAGCCATCACCCAAGTCGACGAAAATAAACCAATTCCTATTAGGAGGACATGACTTAATTTTTTAGACATTTATTTCACCTATCTAATATTTAGTTAAAAGGCAAAGTAGTTTCTCGACTTCTTTGCCTTCGATCTCTTTTATCGTATTAATTATTTGACATATTCATTTTGGAGTGATCCATGTCGCCCATTTTAGAGTGATCCATGTTCATCATCTTAGAATGATCCATCTGGGACAAATCACTCATTTTACTGTGATTATGCTGGGCCTTCTCATCACCCTTCATATCACAAGGTTTTTGACATTTCTCTTGAGCTTTTGAATTAGCTTTAACCTCTGTAGTAACTGTATTCGCTTGTTTAGTTTCTGCTGCCCAAGATTGAGTTCCTGCAATTAAAGCACCAGCACACATAAGAGTTGTTAAAGTACGACGAAATAGAACTTTCATTTTTTGCTCCGAAATTAGCTTATATGGATACATTAAAGGCCAGCACCAAACATCTATATGACATGAAAATGACATTTTTGTAATCTACAAAGAATCACGTATTTATAACGTTATTATATTCTTAATGAGTGATATTGGATTTTTATCAATGAGAATCTTACTAGTTGAAGATGAACAAAAAACTGGTGATTACCTTAAACAAGGTCTATCTGAAGCTGGGTATATTACGGATTGGGTCACAGATGGATTATCAGGTAAACATCAAGCACTTTCCGAAGAATATGACCTCATCATTTTGGACGTTATGTTACCAAAATTAGATGGCTGGAATATCATTTATGATATTCGCAAAAGCGGAAAGACAATGCCTATTCTATTTCTTTCAGCGCGTGATCAAATTGAAGATCGAGTTAAGGGATTAGATTTGGGAGCTGATGACTACCTCGTAAAACCTTTTGCTTTTGCTGAGTTATTAGCACGCATTAAAAGCTTACTCCGACGGGGACAACAAAAAGAAGATAGTAACCTTATTACAATTGCTGATCTTGAACTTGATCTTCGTAAACGCCGCGTCACTCGCGCTGGGCAACGTATTGACTTAACAGCTAAAGAATTCGCGCTGATGGAATTATTTATGCGTAGACGTGGTGAAATTTTACCTCGCGCACTCATAGCTTCTCAAATTTGGGATATGAATTTTGATAGTGATACCAACGTCGTAGAAGTCGCTATTAAACGTTTGAGAAGTAAAATTGACAGTAACTTTAGCCCTAAGCTAATCCAGAACATACGGGGAATGGGTTATGTTCTAGAGGTTGAAGATGACTCGTAAATTGTTTAATGCAATCAGCTTTCGTATAGCTATTATTTTTTCTCTATCTACCGTAATCATTCTAATGATTATGGGACTAGTTATTCATCAACTCGTAATGCATCATTTCGAAACTCAGGACCGGACACAACTAGAAGGGAAAATTCAACTTCTAGAAAATTTACTAGAACAAAATCCAGCCAATTCCCAAGAGCTAAATATTTATTTAAAAGACGCCTTAGTTGGTCATCATGATCTAATTGTTCAAATTGAACGACCAACGGGTCAAATTATTTTTAGTTCAGCACCATCCACCATTCATACCCAAACACTCAATAAATCAAAACGAAAGCCTTGGGTTGAATGGAGCATTCAAAATAAAACCTACCGTGGTTTAATTTATACAAAGTCTTTTAATCATCAAGACTCAATTATGTCAGCTCAAATTGTCGTTGGCATCGATACTTCTGAGCATCTACATTTCTTAAATGACTTTAGACGTCAACTTCTATACATTGGATTTGTGGGTACAATTTGTTTAATGTTCTTAGGATGGTTCGCAGCATGGCGAGGGTTACGCCCAGTTCAAAAAATGGCAAAAGTGGCAGAAGGTATATCTGCTCAACATCTTTCTGAACGCTTAGAAGTCGAAAACACGCCAACAGAGCTTAGATCCTTAGCCATAGCTTTTAACGATATGTTAGATAGACTGGAATCTGCTGTAGAGAAATTATCAGACTTCTCATCTGATCTTGCTCATGAAATTCGTACACCTATTAATAATTTGATGACTCAAACCCAAGTATGTTTATCCCGTAGTAGAGATATCAATACTTATCAGGAAGTTCTCTTTTCTAACTTAGAAGAGTTTGAACGTTTAGCTCGGATGGTTTCAGATATGTTATTCCTTGCCAAAGCCGAACACGGTTTGCATTTACCAAACTTACAAAGAATTGATTTGGTCAAAGAAATTTCAGCTTTATTTGACTTTTATGATGCTATTGCTTCTGAAAAGAAAATGACTTTAGAACAAACTGGTCTAGGTTATGTAAATGGCGATCCTTCAATGTTACGTCGAGCACTCAGTAATCTATTATCAAATGCGATCAAATATGGAAAAACAGATTCAGTGATCAAAATCAATTGCCAACAAAGCTTTGATAAAACTGTTTTTATAATTGAGAATGAAAGCTCACCTTTATCATCAGACCAGCTAAATCGATTATTTGACCGTTTTTATAGAACAGATGCTTCCAGACAGCGAGTTGAGGAAGGTACTGGCTTAGGGCTAGCAATTACCAAATCCATTCTTGATGTACATGGCGCAACAATTAGAGCAGACTATCATAATGGCCGCATAACTTTTAAAATTATTTTTAAAAATTAATCGCTTATATAAAAATAAACAACTACTGACTACTCATCTTTAATAGTTAAAAATAATGAGTAGTCAGAAAAACTTAGTTTTGGCTACGTAGTCGTAAAGCATTACCAATGACTGATGCTGAACTTAGACTCATTGCTAAGGCTGCGATCATAGGAGAAAGTAACCAGCCAGTAAATGGATATAAAATACCCGCTGCTAAAGGAATACCTAAAGCATTATAAAGAAATGCGAACATAAGGTTCTGCTTCATGTTTTTAATGGTTGCTTCTGATAATGAACGAGCAATCTCTATACCGCGTAAATCACCTTTTACCAAAGTAACTTGTGCACTATTCATTGCTACATCTGTTCCTGTACCCATTGCAATTCCGATATCAGCCTGAGCTAAAGCTGGGGCATCATTGATCCCATCACCAGCCATCGCAACCACTCTTCCTTCTTTTTGCAATTTCTTAACCAATTCTAATTTATCTGCGGGTTTAACCTCACCATAAACCTCATCAATACCTAATCTAGCGCCAACAGACTTAGCTGTTGTTAATCCATCACCAGTAGCCATTACGATTCTTAGACCGGAATCTTTTAATGAAAGAACAGCCTCAGGTGTACTTGCTTTGATTGGATCTGAAACAGCTATTAACCCTATCAGTTTTCCATCCACAGCTAAATGCATGACACTTGCACCTTCGGCTCTTAACTTTTCAGCTTCGGGAACAAATGCTTTAACTGATATTCCCAGCTGTTCCATTAATGCTGTATTACCAAGAGATAATTGTTGTCCATTTAACTCTCCTTTAACACCAATCCCAGAGCCAGATTCAAAAGATGTTGGTCTAGACAGTACAAGATCTCTTTCACGGGCAGCACGTACGATTGCATCAGCTAAAGGGTGTTCACTCCCCTGATCCAGACTAGCTGCTAACCGAAGTACCTCATTTTCTTCATAGCCCGAAAGAGCGATAACCTTATCGAATGAGGGTTGGCCTTCAGTTAAAGTACCTGTCTTATCAATAATTAAAGTATCAATCTTACGTAAATTTTCTATTGCAGCTGCATCACGAAAAAGTACACCATTCGATGCACCACGACCTGTTGCCACCATAATTGACATAGGTGTCGCTAAGCCTAAAGCACATGGGCAAGCAATAATTAACACTGCGACAGCATTAATTAACCCGTAAACCCAGCTAGGCTCTGGGCCAAATACCCCCCAACCAAAAAATGTAAGCACAGAAATAGCAATAACTACCATAACAAACCAACCTGCAACATGATCTGCCATTCTTTGCATCGGCGCTTTAGAACGTTGAGCTTGCGATACCATTTGTACGATCTGAGAAAGTACCGTTGAAGATCCAACCTTTTCTGAACGCATTACTAATGAACCATTCATATTTATTGTTGCACCTATTACTTGATCGCCTTCACGTTTTGTAACGGGAACAGGTTCTCCTGTTAACATTGATTCATCAATAGAACTCGACCCTTCAGTAACAACTCCATCAACAGGGACCTTTTCACCTGGTCGTACTCGGAGCAAATCTCCAACATGTACATGGGAAAGAGGAATATCTTCTTCTTTACCATCGTCATTTATTTTTCTTGCAGTCTTAGGTGCTAGCCCAAGTAAAGATTTAATTGCTGCCGAGGTCTGTGATCGAGCTTTCAACTCAAGAACTTGGCCTAATAAGGTCAGCGAAATAATGGCTGCTGTGGCTTCGAAATATACAGCGACACGTCCCATAGAAACAAAAGAGTCTGGAAATACTTGTGGAGCCAAAGTTCCAATGAGGCTGTATATAAATGCGGCACCAGTACCAATTCCAATTAAGGTCCACATATTCGGACTACGATTTAAAACTGATTGCCAACATCTAACAAAAAATGGCCACCCTGCCCAAAAAACGATAGGTAATGTAAGAATGAGTTCAATCCAACTCTGTATCTTCATATCAAATAAATTCAGCTGATGCCCAAACATGGCTAAAAATACAACGATAAGAGTTAAAGGTAAGGTATACCAAAATCGTCTTTTAAAATCTTTTAGTTCAGGGTTTTCGTCAGCTTCATCCAGATTTGGAAGTAAAGGCTCTAAAGTCATACCACATTTAGGACAATTCCCAGGGTGATTTTGTTGAATTTCGGGATGCATCGGACAAGTGTAAATAGTAGAAGTATTCACATTTATCGGCTGATCAACCACAATTGAATTTATCCCAATCTCTTTTGGATTAGTCGCTTTTGCTAGTTTATTAATATAAAAAGCAGGATCATTCTTAAACTTTAACCAGCAATTTTCACTGCAAAAATAGAAAGTTTTACTGTCAACTTTTTCATAAAATTGAGATGTTTCTTTTACTGCCATGCCACAGACAGGATCAGTAAGTGTATTTTTATCTTCGTGATGATGATGGTCCATACAACCTCCTTCATATTTAATTTTAAAAGTAATAAATTGATTAAAACGTAAATAATTTCCTATTACTTGATCATTAGATAAGCGAAATTTTCTTTATAGTCAGTGTAGCACTTGTGACTTTTCAATTTTTAAAATGACAAAAATGTAATTTTGAAGTCATCGGAGTGTTTCTATCTTTCTTTGATAATAGGATTACAAAGTTGGTGACCAAGCTATCAATCAATGAATTTCATTCGGTCATTACTGGGCCCAAGATTAATTTAAAGAGGATGAAGAAATGAAAATTTTTCAAAATAAAATGTCTACTCTACGTAACGTACTCGTAGGCACGACTATGGTTGTAGCTACTTCAAGTGCATTCGCACATGTGAAACTTGAAAGTGCAACACCTGCTATTAATGCATCTGTAGCTAGCCAACCGAAAAATATAACTTTGAATTTTGGTGAAGAAGTTATGTTAATGAACGTCAAGTTGCTTGATGCACAACGTAAGGACATTCCTTTAAATTATAAAATAACTCATGATATGAAAAAATCATTTGACGTCGCTGCACCTAAACTAAAAAAAGGAAAATATACAGTCGTGTGGACCACAATGGGAGCGGATGGCCACAACATGAATGGCGAATATAATTTCACCATTAAATCAGCAAAATAAAAATCAAGTGCTAATAGCAACATGCCAGCGAACTGCTGGCATGTTGCTATTACGATGGAGAAAATTATGATTCCTGAATCTTGGATATATGCATCATGGCTTGTTAAAGTCATTTTATATTTAGGTATTGCATTTGTTGTTGGTGGTACTTTCTCCTACTTCTTACTTGGACGTTATGTAGAAATAAAGGAAACTATTCTGAAATACATAACTCTTGGCACAGCATTAGGACTAATTTCCAGTATTCTAGGATTCTTCCTTCTCATCGGAAGTTTTGCCAATACTGGACTATCTGGTATGTGGGATACTAACTATATAAATCTAGTAATTAACACTCCAATTGGCCATACCCATATCATACGATCAGTGGGTTTTCTGCTTTTATTTTTATTTATGCTCGTGAAATTAAGCAGAAGAACTAATCAGTTTTCTAAAGTTGAAGGGTTAATCTTTACCATCTTACTCTTACCTATTGTTTTTAGTTTTTCCCAATTAGGTCATGTCACGAATTTACCCTTATTCGCTCAAGCTTTATTATCAATACATGTACTTGTAATATCCTTATGGATGGGATCACTTTATCCTTTATGGAAAACAAGCAAAAAAATTAATGGCTTACCACTCAAAGAACGTATGCATCTATTTGGGCAAATAGCGGCCTTTATTGTAGGAATACTCATCGCTTGTGGTCTTAGCATTACTTTATTACTTTTTAAAGATTTTAATACTCTAATCAATACACCTTATGGGCATGGATTTATTATTAAAATTGTATTTGTCCTAAGTATTTTATTGTTAGCCGCTTTTAACAAATGGTATTTCACACCTCGCTTACAAGACCCGAAATTTGCGAAACAATTGGGCTATGCCATTTTATTTGAAATGTCGTTAGGTCTATTAATTCTTTTAGCCACTGGTTATATCACCACCGTAGTCGGTATTGAGTAAAAAAAGGATCATGCTATGACTTCAAGGATGAAGTACAATTTATTATTTCCCATTTTTTAAAAACGTACTACCGTCCTCCAAATAAATAATTCTTAAATAATGTTTTTTCATTCAATAAGTGGTTCTAATTTTGGAATAAAAATATGTGGTAAGAATACTGTTGGAGGCTAAGAAGCCCCCAACAGTATTTAATTCAAAGCATGCACTGACAGCTGTAACCCTTTCTGCATATCCTGTACAAATCCATCACCCTGATTGAATTTAGGCTTTGCCTTGATTTTTGAGTCAGTCTGAGCTTGTTCAGACTCAACAACCTCATCCGAGTAAAACTCTTCCACAATCTCCAATCCCTCCTCTCCATCCATCTCAAACTGAGCATTAGCATAACCCTGCCGTGCCATTTGATCTAAAGCAGCCTGATTAAAACCACATAACTTACTCTTCTGATCAATCTCCTTGGCAGTTTGAATCGCTTCTTGTAAATGAACACCTTCACGTAAAGTCAAATCCACGTAGTACACAGGCGTGCGATAGCTTTGAGTTGTGGACTTTCCTCTAAGCGTGAGTTGTAGCGGTAAACACGAAAGCAAGCCATTGGATGCTGCATGGTAGTAGCTCAGTCTTGCTGCCAAAGTTCGAATGCTATTAAAGCCTGTGGTCCTAAAAATGAATGTACCCAGTTCATCCGACTCATCTAAATTCACATACAGTCTACCGTAGGGTTTACATAGTCCACCTTGTGCCAACGGACATAAATCAGGCGATGGACATGTATGTTGTTCAATACCTTGTTGTCCAAGTCGCTGACAAGTTTCACCATTGCCTGAACAGATTAAGCGTCCAGTTTGTCGGTCAAACAGACTGTACTCTGCCCTTAAATTTAGTTCAGGATCGTTAAAGATCATACGCACTGGAATGCTTCTGAGTTTTTGGTTCGGTGCTTTGGCTCGTAGTTGTTCATCCAAGGGGTGCTTAATCCACCCATCTTTTCCTTGGATTTGGCTGGTAATGGTAAATTGATCATCTTTTTCAGGGACGCGTTTACCATTCTTTTCGACAATCTTGCCGATACTGATACGACCTAAAACGGGTGGTGTAATTGCGAGACCTTTGATCATGGTGTTTTCCTCTTCTGCTTAAATATGCAGATATGCTTGGTTAAAAATGAAATCGACATAAAAAATCCCATGCGCTGTGGCATGGGATTTTTGAGTAGAGCTTGAGATTCTGCTGTGAATTGCACTTAGGCTAAATCTATTTCAATCAACATCGGTATAGATGTTGAAACGTCGTGTACCCTGCTTGCTTTGTGGAAATTGATTGAGATATTCAGGATGTGATTTAAGTAAAGCTTTACTGTCTAAGCTGATCGAATCTCTAGCCTTTTTCCACGTCACTGAACCAGTTTTAAAGGTGGCACGTTCAGCCTCTTGCATCTTGGCTTGAAGTTGGTGCTTCAGCAGATCAAACTGCTCCTGATGCTTGTCAATTTGGCTCCGAGCTTGAAGCAGTTGCTCAAACTGTTGATTGGCTTGCTCATCCTCAGATAGATCCGTGGTGCTGAGCGGTACATGTTCAGGATAGAGTAGCTGTAAGGCTTTAGCTGCGGATTCACTGGCATCGGCTTCAGGTGGCGTATCCTTTTCCACACAGTCCCAGAAGTAACGCTCTGCATTCACAATATGCTGAATCACCGATTCGCTACGCGTTACTTTAAAGATGCGAGTTTCATGTCCACAAATCAGTACGCAGATATGAGCTGCTTTCTTGCCTGTGACTGCCAATTGATGTTGTACCTGACAGAGTACGTATAACGGTACACCATCTCGCCACAGCTTGGCCCCATATTCCCCTGCGGTTTTACATTCCAGAATTTGTACATCTGCATCCCCAACCACGGAGTAATCCAGATTCGCCAGCATGAAGTGCTTGTCTGGATCAGGATGTTGTAATACGGCATTGACCCGACGCACTTTATAGTTGGTATGCATGCTGTAGTATTCAGCAACCAAAGGTTCAAGTCGTTTTCCCCAATACAAGGGTGCATGGCCTTCACTTTCATCCTCAATACTTTGTTGAATATGTCCAGTCTTAATCATCCATAGTTCGAGCATCGACATATAGGGATTGAGGCCACACGCAGCGGCACAGTCACTACTGCCAATTCCCTTGCGTCTTACTTCTAGCCATTCGGCCTGACTTAGGTTTTTAGTCTCTACAAAGCGTTTTGGATGGGTGAGTTTAGGGCGATGAGCATGGATATTTGCTCGGGTGGGATGAGGTTGAATTAAAGCTGAGTTCATATAGATATCCTCTGGTTATTAAATTTTAGGCATAAAAAAAGCCACATCTGGAGATGTGGCAAAGAGGTATTTGAGTTCAAGGAGATTTACAGGATCATGTTGATCTGATGTGATCATCTTAAATCCCAAATCTGAATCTAAACTTAAACAATCAAACGCAACGCTTGTTCTAAGCCACGTTGTTTGAGGCCTGCGCCTGCCCCAAACCAAGCTGAATCCAATCGATGATCCTGACTCATCGCTCGACGTTCATGGTCTGCAAATTCCGTGATACTGCATAATAAGCCATATGCCGTGTCTTTAGCTGAGCTAAGTTCTGCACCTCGACCATGTCCATTAAACATGCTCATGACTTTCGACATCGCTCGGCCATTTGGTTCCGTCTTGTTGTCAGCTTTATTGGATTGGCTCCCTTGCGTTGCTACATTGCGATAGAACTGAATAATACTGTCATCCTGCTCGGTTGGACTCAGACTGCTATTGTTAAACACCGCATCGAAATACGCTGCTGCTTCAGTCTGTGTGACTTTACGCTGACTGAGCTGTTTCATTTCATACATGTGCTCGTTCCATGCTCGCACTGAAATACCCAATTGCTGTTTGATCTTCTGGGCATCGAACTTGGTACTGTGTGGCACTTTGACCACACCTGCACTCGCGCTCTGACCTTTGAGGGCAATGGCTAGAGTATTGTTACACACCACGCGAATACTGGTGAATTGCGCTGTAGTTGCCAGTGTACCGTCACACGCCGTAGCCAAGAGAATATAACCATTGCTGACATCTTTGCCTTTTAAAGCAGAAGTCTGCCCTGTTTTGGCTAAAGCCCAGAATTTCTTACCACCTTTCAGTACGCCTGCGGTTTCCAGTTCAAAGCCTGATTGTTCAGTCAAGTCTCGATAGAATTCTAGAATCTCTCGGGGTTGGACTTCCTGATAACGCTGACTGACCACCGATAAAGGCGCATGCGTATCGGAACGGTACAAAACCCGCTGTTCATCATGCGGTAGGATTAAGCTTTGTCCTTTATGGTTTTCCGCCATATAACTGACATTCGAGCTTTCGATCTGCCAGTCCATGCCTGCTTGCTTGGCCCAGACTTCGATCGGTTGGTTCGGTGTGAGCTGATTGCCCAAACCATGCCAAGGGGTTTGACCTACATAAGCCATTTGTTCAATTTGATGTGCCATTGTGAATATTCCTAAAATGAAAATGTAAAGATGTGGTGTAAGGTTTTAAAGAATGAAGAATGCGTGCATGTAAATGTATATAGCGATGTAACTATTGCTTCACCCATGCAAAGGGTTGTTGGCAATCCAAGCAGACATACTGCTCGGCATTGCTGTAATACTTTTCAAAGTAGTACTGACTAACCACCACCAGTACGCCGCCGATCACCACCCCGACGGCTGCACCGAAGAGCGGTGAAAAGCCTGACTTGCGAGCGACCTGCATGCCAAACATCGCCATCTGTGTAGGTGAAATACAGCGTTGTAACTGTTCAAAATAGTTAAAGTTGGCGTTGCCTGAATCGGTCTGTCTGACATGGGTAGACTGACAGTAGGGGCATTGAATAAAGGACATTGATATTCCTTGTTAAATGAATTCAGTACGAAGAGCTGAATTAAGGGCATAAAAAAACCGTGCCCATTGAGGACACGGTTTGATTTAGTTTTTGCTTTGTCGTGGAGAGTCGAAGGCCGTTATTGAAAGCTATATCTTGCAGTGCCTTTTTCCGTTTCAACATCAACACGCACTACGTTGTCATAGCCACAGCCTGTTAATTTCAGTCTTAAACGCAGACCCATTTTAAAATGCTGTGGATATTCCAACGATCGACGATAGCCTTCATAACTGCATTCACCGTTGTTGATCAGCACATTGGTGACATCAATCGGATCTGCACTGTTAGAACGGATCGTCAATACTGTAGCGGATTGATTTTGTGCATACCAGTTACTGGTATCTTTGACATCGAGTTCTACCGTAAATGTATTTGGATCAAGGCCAGAATTACAGCCACCCATTAACATTCCTGTCGTTGCAGTCAATGCGAGTAGGATCGGTTTAAAAAATTGCGTCATAAAATTCATCCCTAGCAGTAGTTATAGCTCACGCCATAATCGCCCGTGTTTAAATCAATGCTGACCAGATGGATTTCACAGTCTGTGCCATTATCAAATTTATAAACGTAGTAACGATTGCCCGCCTGCTCCGATTCCAGTGCACCATGTTCCTGCAAGCTGAAGTCTTTCACTGATTTTCCTGTATCTTTTGCGGCTTTGGCGAAGACATAGCGTTGATACTTGTCTATGTTGTCCTGCTCAAACTGAGGCAGTTCGTCATAAGGCAGCATCGACAGTAAGGTATCGACAGACTTTAAGTTTTTATCAAATTCAAAACTCAGCAATTCAGGTTCATGATCTGATGGACTCAGACTTTTACTTCCCGTAGTCAATTCTTTGACATCGATCCCATCCACTTCTGCCGCTGCAATCTCGGTTGAAGCTGGCTCTGAACTGGCAGTTTCCAAAGACTGTGCAGAGCTGGCCTCCGAAGCACTAGCAGCTTGAACAGTTTTTTCAGATACGTGTTTGGGGCTAAAGAAATAGAAGCCCGCGATACTGATCAAGGTCAGGGCTAAAATCGCCGCCAAGCCCAATATGGTTTTTTGGTTCATCTTAAATGCTCCCCATCTTTAGTTGGGTACAGTGACTTGACCATTCTGAGCATTAAAGTGAACAAAGCGCGGACAACCACCCTGAAAGTTCACCGTAAAATTACGCCAACCACGATTGCCCGGATTGGTTTTATACATGCACTGATACACCCCACCACCCAAATTACGGGCCTTAACAAAATAGGCTTCACTGGCTTGCGCAAACCAGCCTGCCTGCGCCAATGATGCGCCTGCAAGTAGTGATGAAATAAGGGCAGTTTTTAGGAAGGTTTTAAACATAATCATTTCTCTTTTTATAGGCATCACTCGTCTTGGTCTTAATCAAACGCAGTGCTCCCCATGCATGAATGTTGGAATGAATATCTCTGTTTTTTTTGAAGTGTTATAGACGATAAAGCACACGGATCTATGCCCCTCAAAACAGCATGAGAGATTCATCTTCATATCGGTAATATGTACTTGAAAAAGTTTTATTCTTAGAAAGTTATCGACACAGCTATGCATTGATTGCACAGCATCAGGTCTAATCACCCATCGGCACAAACATGAAAAAAGAGAAATGTAAAAGACGGCATTGATGTAAGCGCATGGCGTACTCCTTTGTTTTTAAAAGAATCCTGCCAAATCACTGCTAATATGATGGTGGCAGAACGAAGGAGGGTTAGCAGACTGGTAACAAAGAAACCAGCACGCGCAAGCGCGTCCCCCCTCCGCCCTACCGCAAAGAAAGGGGGACGAACGGGTCCACAACATGCAAAATGAGATTTCACATATTGTCTTTGTTAATGGGTCTGCTAAAACCCGCTGACGATGTAGGTCAGCAGGCTAAGGATAATCTGCACGTTATAGAGCGTCAAGCAAGCTAAGCAAATGGATAGTGAAAATATTTAGAATTAAGAATCGTTTGAATAAGAATATAGTTAGATTTAAATACAGTTTTTTAAACTGCATTCCTTTGTCTTCTAAATACAGCTAAAAGTAGCCAATCCAATCCAAAATTTGATGAGGGGTAGGTTGTGGGGTAAAACTACAGACAAAAAATAAGCCCTTGTAAAAACAAGGGCTTATTTAGATATTTGGCGGAAGCGGTGAGATTCGAACTCACGGAGGACTCACACCCTCGTCGGTTTTCAAGACCGGTGCATTAAACCGCTCTGCCACGCTTCCATGTGCGCCATAATACGGAGCTTTTGTTTTGATGACAAGTAAAACTTATAATAAAAGCAAACAACTGCATATTGTTTAATCAAAAGCTTATAATTTCGCAGCGATTTCTGCACCCTCACGAATCGCACGCTTTGCGTCTAACTCAGCGGCAAGTTTAGCACCACCAATAATGTGATAATTCGCAAGCGTATTCTGCTCAGCACTTGGCATCAGATCTTTCACTGACTCCTGCCCCGCACATACAACAATAGTATCAACACGTAACAATTGATCTTGCCCTGCCATCTCCACCCAAAGCCCCTCATCAGTCACTGCTTTATACTGAACACCACGTAACATGCGTACCGCATGCTTTTTCAACTGTGCGCGGTGTACCCAGCCCGAAGTTTTGCCCAAGCCTGCACCAAGTGCAGAGGTTTTACGTTGTAATAAATAAATCTCACGAACAGGTGGATGAACTTCTGCGATCTGCGTGCCTCCTTCAGAGACATAATTCGGATTTGGATCCACCCCCCATTCACGTTGCCAATCTGCAAGTGGTTGTGGCTGAGGTTGGTGCTCAGGTTTCAATAAATACTCAGACACATCAAAACCAATCCCTCCCGCACCAATCACCGCAACTTTTCGACCAACTGGCGCACCGCGTAACACTTCTGCATAAGATAGGACTTGCGGTGAATCGCTCCCTTCGATACGTAATGCACGTGGCACAACACCAGTTGCAATGATAATTTCTTCAAAGCCTTCACGCTCAAGCTGCTCGCGATTCACCTTGGTGTTTAAACGTAAGTCGACTCCCGTTTTTTCAATCTGTACTTTGAAATAACGAATGGTTTCATGAAACTCTTCTTTACCTGGTACAACTTTTGCCAAGTTGAACTGTCCACCCACCTCATGACTTGCTTCAAACAATGTCACTTCATGTCCACGACTGGCTGCAACCATCGCGGCCGACATACCTGCGACACCACCGCCAACAACCGCGACCCGTTTCGATTGTTTCGCTTTCACATAAACCAACTCAGTTTCAAACGCCGCACGCGGGTTGACTAAACAGGTTGCACGTTGGTTTTTAAATGTATGATCTAAACACGCTTGGTTACAGGCGATACAAGTATTGATTTCATCGACACGATTGGTCGCTGTTTTATTCACCCAAAAAGCATCGGCCAATAACGGACGCGCCATTTGCACCATATCAGCTTTGCCCGATGCCAAAATCTCTTCTGCCGTGTCTGGCATATTAATACGATTTGAAGCAATCACTGGCACAGCCACATGCTTTTTCACTTCCGCTGTATAATCAACAAAAGCAGCACGTGGCACAGAAGTCACAATGGTTGGAATGCGAGCTTCATGCCAGCCAATCCCTGTATTCAACAAGGTAATGCCTGCTTTTTCTAGTGCTTGCGCAATGGTAATCACTTCTTGCATGGTATTGCCATCATGCACTAAATCCAGCAATGACAAACGGAAGCAAATAATAAATTTCTCCCCAACTTGTGCACGTATCCCTTTGACAATTTCGACCGCAAAACGCATACGGTTTTCAATCGGTCCACCCCAACGGTCTTCACGTTGGTTCACATGACGGCTAAGAAATTGATTCAGCAAATAACCTTCTGAACCCATAATTTCTACACCGTCATAGCCTGCTTTTTTCGCAAGACTGGCACAGTTGACGTAGTCATCAATGGTATTCAAAATTTGTTTTTCAGACATTTGACGCGGTTTAAAAGGCGAAATTGGCGACTTGATTGGGCTGGCAGAAACCACAAAAGGTTGGTAGCCATAACGCCCCGCATGCAAAATTTGCATTAAAATTTTTGCGCCATGCTTATGTACCGCATGTGTCACTAAACGATGCGGAGCAATATCCCCCAGCGTATTCATCGTACCGCCCGCTGGAAGAAGCCAGCCTTGACGGTTTGGAGAAATCCCGCCTGTAATGATCAGGCCAACACCACCTTTAGCACGCTCACCGAAGTATGCTGCCAATTTTGGATAATTATAAAAACGATCTTCCAAACCCGTATGCATGGAGCCCATCACCACACGGTTCTTAATTGTGGTAAAACCCAAATGTAAGGGTTTTAAAATATGTGCATAGCTATTGGTTGTCATCATGAATCCTTATCTTTGGCTTTGCAACTTGTTGCATACTACTTTAGCTGTTTTTCAAAATTTTGGGATGACAATTTAGAAAATTTTCTGAGTAACTACGGTCAATTCAACTGGATTCACAAAAAAGCAATAAAAAAACCAGTGATGTTGCCATCACTGGTTTTTTTATTGCTTAAAAGCCTTATTTCCAAGCTTTCAACTTACTGGTTTGGCCAATACCTACGTTAAAACTATTGGTTGGATCCAGCTTTTCATAATGTGTTCGCAGTGCAGGTTTTGCTACATATAAATGTCCAACATTATGCTCGGCTGGGTATTCAGCACCTCGTGCATCCAGTAAATGCCACATTTGGTGTTCCATCGCCAAAGGATCTACGCCTTTTTTCACAATATAATCCTGATGAAACACATGACATAAAAAGTGACCATAATAGAGTTTATGAACAATCAGATCATCCATCTCTTTGGGTAGGGTTTCCACCCACTCTCGATCATTACGACGCAATGCAATATCCAGAGCCACAATATCTTCAACTTCAGAACGGTGCGTATCCCGATAGCGAATTGCCGCACCTGCAACGGCAAAGCGATGTAAAAATGCTTTACGTCCTTCTTCCTCTGTACAGTGGAAAAAATCACCTGAGGTTTTATCTTGGAAATAATGTCTTAAAAAGCTTTCAACTTGCTCGACATCTTGATTTTCAATCCGAATAACCAAATGGTATTCATACAGATCACGGAAAGCATTCATCCGTTTCGGTAAATGATTGGGCAAAAATTTGGTGATCAATTGCAGGACTTTATCTGACAGCCCCTTCATACCAAATTTTTCTAAGTACGCATCAACCTTATCTTTCATTGCAAATGCAGCGGGTACTTTGGCTGTACCCAGTTTTTCAATGAACATAAAGGTGTCTTTACCATACTCTGCCCCAATGTCATACGCTACGCGGTGGATGTATTCTCCTGCAATCGGCAATCGCGGCAAATCTTTCAATAAAAAACGGCGGATTTCAGTCAAATCATCATGTGAGTTGGTTCCCACGTAGAACACCTGACTTGGAATTTTTTCAAAGGTATCTAAACGTACTGCAAAAACACACACTTTACCTGCCGAACCCGATGCTTCATATAAACGAGACGGATCGGCATTAAAGCGTGCAGGCGTATTTTCATCAACTTGTTTAACATCATGTCCATAACGATGGTCCGATGCGCAGCAGCCTGAGTTATTGATAATATCGCCGATTTGATAATTTTTCGTTTCAAGCTTGCTTAGAATTTCTTCAGGTGTTTCACCTAGGTTCACCCCTAAATGATTCACCAACTCTAACTGACCATCATCATTAACACGAGCATACAATGCCAGCTCAGTATAAGCAGGACCACGGCGCACCAAAGCACCGCCTGAGTTATTACAGACGCCCCCTAAAACTGAAGCTCCAATACACGATGAACCAATCACCGAGTGTGGCTCCCGATTAAATGGCACCAATTCTTTTTCAAGTCGATCTAGTGTTGCACCAGGTAGACAAATCACTTGCTGACCGTCATTAATAACCTGAATGCCAACCAAACGACGCGTGCTGATCAGAACCACCGGACGGTCATAGTCATCACCAAAAGGCGTTGAGCCACCTGTCAAACCTGTATTGGCTGCTTGCATAATCACAATACAATCTGCATCCACAGCCGCTTGTAATACTTGCCACTGCTCAAGTAATGACCCCGGTGCAAC
Source organism: Acinetobacter sp. WCHAc060042 (assembly GCF_003231195.1). Lineage (NCBI taxonomy): Bacteria > Pseudomonadati > Pseudomonadota > Gammaproteobacteria > Moraxellales > Moraxellaceae > Acinetobacter > Acinetobacter sp. WCHAc060042. The sequence continues at coordinate 42,519 of NZ_QKVN01000027.1, read as the reverse complement.
AACAGCCAGTACTTTCCCTGCACCATAACGACGACCTTGGCGGTATAAACGTGTGTCTTTATCTTCAGTTAAAACGTGTTGCTTACCAACGATATTTATTAAATTTTCAATAACGTGTTGTGGAGATAGAGGGTTCATATTTGTTATTTCCAATGATTATAATCCCCCTCAATCCCCCTTTTCCAAAGAGGGACTTTTTCTTTACCTTAGGCATTTAAAGTCAAAGAAAAATTATTTATACCTACAACATAAATTCTAATCGGTATAACTCCTCCCTTTTAAAGGGAGGTTGGGAGGGATTATATAAATAGCAATAATCACGGTATTGATGTAAATACCTATTGAATACACGTTTGCTGTGTGAGAACTCTTCTACTGATGTAATGAATCACTCAGCCAACTCTCGTTCTAACTTCACTAAACAGTCAGACGTAATATCGGCAATGGTTTTTGCACCAGTTAAAGTCATAGCAACACGCATTTCTTTATCAATCAATTCTAAAAGATTTGAAACACCTTCACCGCCTGCTGCACCAAGTGCATAAACAAAGGCGCGACCAAGCATACACGTGTCTGCACCCAACGCCAGCATACGCACAACATCTAGACCATTACGAATACCCGAATCCGCGAGGATTTTAATATCACCCTTGACTGCATCTGCAATTGGCGGAAGTGCACGTGCAGAAGATAAAACGCCATCAAGCTGACGACCACCATGGTTTGAAACCACAATCCCATCTGCACCAAAGCGCACTGCATCTTTGGCATCTTCAGGATCCAGAATGCCTTTAATGACCATTGGCCCATCCCAAAACTCACGAATCCACTCAAGGTCTTTCCATGAAATAGACGGATCAAAGTTTGAACCTAACCAACCAATATAATCTTCTAGACCTGTAGGTTTGCCTAAGTATTTAGAAATATTGCCCAAGTCATGCGGACGTCCCATCATGCCGACATTCCACGCCCAGTGCGGATGGAAACACGACTGCATATAACGACGCATTGCTGCATTTGGGCCACTCATACCTGAATGGGCATCACGGTAACGCGCGCCCGGAACAGGCATATCCACAGTAAACACCAAGGTTGAACAGCCTGCTGCTTTAGCACGTTCCAAAGCATTTTTCATGAAACCACGGTCACGCAGCACATAGAGCTGGAACCACATTGGACGTTGAATCGCAGGCGCAACTTCCTCAATTGGACATACTGAAACGGTAGACAGCGTAAATGGTATGCCCTTTTTATCCGCAGCAACCGCAGCTTGAACTTCACCACGACGCGCATACATCCCTGTTAAACCCACAGGCGATAATGCAACTGGCATCGATAAAGTTTCATCAAACAGTTTGGTTTCTAAACTTAACTGTGACATGTCGTTCAGTACACGCTGGCGCAAAGCAATTTTTGATAAATCTTCCACATTGCGCTTCAGGGTATATTCTGCATACGCACCACCATCAATGTAATGGAATAAAAATGGCGGTAAACGACGTCGTGCCGCTTCACGGTAGTCATTGGCAGAAGAAATAATCATGCTTATATCCTGTTTAATCGACTGGCACGCTGACGACGAGCTTCTTCTTCATCAATCATTCGCACCTGTTGTACTACAAACTCAATGTGTCCACAGACTGCTTTGCGTGCAGCTTCTGGATCACGACGTTCAATTGCATTCATGACTTGAAAGTGCTGATCATGCAATTGATCAAAACGGTGTGCTTCGCTATAGACTTTTCGGCGTCCCAAAGCGACGTTGAACTGCAACAAATCAAACAGACCACGCATCATCTGAATCAAGACCAAATTATGAGATGCTTCAGCAATCGCTAAATGAAATTTCGCATCAGCACGAGCCGCTGCATCATCATCACCCAGTGCCTGAAAATGGTTAATCTGATCATAATAATGTCGGATATTCACCAAATCTTCTTGGGTTGCGCGTTGAGCTGCATACCAAGTCGTCCCACCTTCTAAAATAATGCGCGCCTCTTGCACATCAAAGCGATAGGCTGGATCTTCACTCATCAAATTACTGATCGGTTGTACAATTTGATAACTTGACCAGGTAGCTGGTAATTGTTTTAAAAATGTTCCCGCTCCCACTTTACTGACCAACATACCCATGCTGGACAGTTGAGAAATCGCTTCTCTTAAAGAGGAACGCGAGACTTGAAGTTGTTCACACAGTTTTCTTTCAGCAGGCAGACGGTCTCCAACTTGCATATTGCTTTGTTCAATCAATACACGCAGGCTTTGTACAGCTTTATCGGAGACTCTCATCTGCTTTCCTTAACGTTGATACACAATTTGTGCTATGGAATCATCCATGGGAACACATAAGCTTGTAGTGTAATCATAATACCCATCATAAATGTGAACGTTATACTGTGTTTTACAGTAAAACGGAATAAATCAGACTCTTTACCAACTAAGCCGACCGCCGCACATGCAATCGCAATTGATTGAGGTGAAATCATCTTACCAGTTACACCACCACTGGTATTTGCTGCCACCAGTAAAACCTCTGGCACCCCAATTTGCTGAGCTGTAGTGGCTTGAAGCGCTGAAAAAAGTGCGTTCGCAGAAGTATCCGAACCTGTAAGGAATACACCCAACCAGCCCAAGAATGGTGAAAAGAAAGTAAATGCTGAACCTGTATGTGCAAGCGCTAAAGCCAAGGTTGAAGACATACCCGAGTAGTTCGCAACAAAGGCAAAAGACAACACCATACCAATTGAATAAATTGGAATTTTCAACTCATTCAAGGTTTCACCAAAAGTTACAACTGCATCCTTAGGCTTCATCTTCAAAAAGGCAATCGTAATTAATGCTGCAATAAAGATCGCAGTACCTGTTGCCGAGATCCAATCGAACTTATAGATTGCGTCATAGTCTTTTATTTCTGTCACTACAGGCGGCATTTTTTGAATCATTTGATGCAAAAATGGCACCTTGATGGAAATCACAAGATCATGCAATGCACCGTCTTTGGCAAATAAATCCTTAAATGGTTTCACACTCCAGATCGTCACCATTACAGTTAAAATGGCAAATGGAGACCATGCTTTGGCAATTTGACCGATGCTATATTTTTTCTGTTTTTGTGCTGCAACATCTTCATTCATATTTGCGTCTTGATCTGCAAAACGAAAAATATGCTTTGGCTGCCAGTATTTAAACAAAATTGTTAATGAAACCAAGGATGCAATTGCAGCCGTAATATCTGGTAGTTCTGGCCCAACAAAGTTAGAAGTTAAGTATTGTGCGATTGCAAAGCTACCTGCCCCCACCACAACTGCTGGCCATGTTTCTTTAACACCACGCCAGCCGTCCATAATCGCCATAATCCAGAACAATACGATTGGCACCATAAATGGTAACTGACGGCCTACCATTTGGCTGATTTCCATGGTATCGACACCAGATACCTGTCCCGCAACGATAATAGGAATACCCATCGCACCAAATGCCACAGGTGCTGTGTTTACAATTAGGCAAAGACCTGCTGCATATAAAGGTTTAAAACCTAAGCCAACCAGCAACGCCGCGGTAATCGCCACAGGGGCACCAAAGCCCGCCGCACCTTCTAAAAAGGTACCAAAAGCAAAGCCGACCAACAGCATTTGTAAACGCTGATCTTCGGTAATTGAGAGAATAGATGAACGAATGATGTCAAACTGACCTGTCTTCACTGAGATTTTATACAGGAAAACAGCACCAATAATAATCCAAGCAATTGGCCATAAACCGTAGAAGAAACCATAAACCATAGATGCCAATGCCATCAATACCGGCATCTTATAGGCAAATAAAGAGACAAGAAGCGCAAGTACAACAGTGATCGTACCTGCCACACTACCTTTTAAACGAAATACTGCGAGCGCCAAGAAGAAAAAGATAATTGGAATCAGCGCAATTAAACTGGATATCCAAATATTCCCCATCGGGTCATACATTTGCTGCCATTGAAGCATTGTCATCTCCTTGAAATGCTTACTAAGATTTAATTTTGAGCATATTATTGGTAATTTCATTAATATTGGTAATACCAATTTTAACAAAAGAAAAGGTTGATAAACCAATAATGACTTATACGTCCTATATTTTGATCCAGAATGAAGCAAAACTTCAATAAAAAACTTTTATTGGTATGACCAATAAAATACATATTTTTATATCAAAAACATATTGATCACATTTCAAACAAACTTAAGTAATTATTTATATTCAATATATCTTATGAAAAATTATATGTTTAGACTTTAGTCTAAGTATTAAAAATCATTAGCAAGTTTAAATCCTACTAAACATTCAAAATTCGATGCATTAATCCAAAATTGGTTATACCAATTTAATTATTCTTTAGATTTAGGTACTTTTTGAAACGTTTTTAAACTAAAAACGTAGTCTCGGTTAAAACTAAATAGGCAAGATACAAACACTGACCTTCTTGATAATTTTTTAATAGTAATAGCATGTCTATAAACTTGATTTTTTTTAAAGGCCTATGTTTTTTTCAGAAAAATCATTTGGAAAAGTGCTACAATCGCGAAAATATATATTCTTTCAGGCCACCCATTCTCGGTGCCTATATTTATATCGTTAGGATTAACAATGACTGATAATGCAACTATCTTGCAGAATGTCCCAGTTGGCAAAAAAGTTGGTATTGCCTTCTCTGGTGGTCTAGATACTTCAGCTGCACTTTTGTGGATGAAACAAAAAGGCGCAGAACCTTATGCTTATACAGCAAACTTAGGTCAGCCTGATGAAGACGACTACGATGCGATTCCCAAAAAAGCGGAAGCGTATGGCGCAGTAAAAGCTCGCTTAGTTGATTGCCGTTTACAGCTTGCGCTTGAAGGTATTGCTGCGATTCAATGTGGTGCATTCCACATCAGCACTGGCGGTGTTCCCTACTTCAATACCACGCCTTTAGGTCGTGCAGTTACAGGTACTATGCTTGTTACCGCAATGAAAGAAGATGACGTCAACATTTGGGGTGACGGTTCAACGTATAAAGGCAACGATATTGAACGTTTCTACCGTTATGGTCTCTTAACCAACCCAGCACTTAAAATCTATAAACCTTGGTTAGACCAAACGTTTATTGATGAGTTAGGTGGTCGTGCTGAAATGTCGCAATTTTTGATCGACAACGGCTTTGACTACAAAATGTCGAAAGAAAAAGCATACTCAACAGACTCAAACATGCTGGGTGCAACACACGAAGCAAAAGATCTTGAATACCTCAATGCAGGGATCAAAATTGTTGACCCAATCATGGGCGTTGCTTTCTGGAAAGACGACGTAGAAGTTAAAGCTGAGGAAGTATCTATTACTTTTGAAGAAGGCTTCCCTGTTGCAATCAACGGCCAACGTATCGAAGATCCTGTTGAGTTCATTCTTGAAGCCAATCGTATTGGTGGTCGTCATGGTCTAGGTATGTCTGACCAAATTGAAAACCGTATTATTGAAGCGAAATCTCGCGGTATTTATGAAGCACCTGGTATGGCCCTTCTACATATTGCTTATGAGCGTTTGGTTACGGGTATTCATAACGAAGATACGATCGAACAATACCGTATTAACGGTTTACGCTTAGGTCGTTTGCTTTATCAAGGTCGTTGGTTCGACTCTCAAGCATTAATGCTTCGTGAAACTGCACAGCGTTGGGTTGCGAAAGCGATCACAGGTACTGTGACTTTAGAACTTCGTCGTGGTAATGACTACACGATTATGAACACTGAATCTGAAAACCTCACTTATGAAGCTGAACGTTTGACGATGGAGAAAGGTGATTCAATGTTTACGCCAATGGACCGTATTGGGCAGTTAACGATGCGTAACTTGGACATTACCGATACTCGTGCGAAACTTGGTATTTATACCAATACTGGTTTGCTAGCTGTAGGTACGGGTTCTGCTGTTCCACAGTTGAAAGACAAGAACAAATAAGTTGATTTCATGTCAAAAAACCGCTCATAAGAGCGGTTTTTTTATGCTTTATTCAGTACAACTCGATGTGGTTAAAGGCTGATAATAAATCTGATTCCGCCCTAATTGCTTGGCACGGTATAAGGCTTGGTCAGCAATCCTGAGTAACTCTACTTTGCTCAAATCCATTTCACCTTTAAAGACCGTAATTCCTAAGCTAATAGTCACAAATGCAGATACTTCAGACATTTCATGCGGGATTTCCAAACGCTCAATCGCTCGGTAAATATTCGAAGCCACCGCATAAGCGCCATGTGCATCGGTTTCTGGTAATAACACGACAAACTCTTCGCCACCATAACGCGCAACAAAATCCATATGCCGAATTGCATTTTTAATGGATTTAGCAATGGATGAAATGACATCATCACCTTTTTGATGCCCATAGAAATCATTATATTTTTTGAAAAAATCAACATCAATAAACAAAATAGATAAAGGTGTTTCATCCTGACGGGATTGTTCATAATAAGTATCCATCATTTCATCAAAATTTCGACGATTTGAAATTTTCGTCAACTCATCATTTTGACTCAAATGTAGAAGCTCAGAAGTATGAATCCGATGGATTTTTTCACTAATTTTCGCACGCCGAATATTTAGAAAAATGATACGTTCACGAGCATAAATCATGCGCCCGATGGCAAAGCCTAGTAAACAACTCCCAAACATAACGCGACTCATCACAATTGCATCAAACTTGACCAAAGTCGAAATAAGAACTAAAAAAGAAACACCAGCAGCTACGATACCTGTCATAAAAACATATAAAGGTTTTACCCCAGTCAACAAATACCCCAATACATAGATCATACAAATGATCATCATTGCTTGGTGGCGCAAAGCTTCAGTATGTACAGACATGGTGAGCCAAGTCGTCGAGACCACTGCCCAAAACACGACAAACAAAGCAGCATAAGCAAAAAAAGGCTTAAGCTTTACAAAATGTGAAAAAACATAAAGAAATAAAAGACAGGCTGCACCGTTCAGTAGCCCTAATAGGCAATGAATAAAATCTTCTTTGAAGTGTGACTGTTCAATAATCCAATAGTCACCAGGAATAATTAAAACCGCAAAAATAAAATAGACCAAAACACCTGACCAAAAAAAGTCATTAATATTGCGGCGTGCGCGTTCTAAGTTTAAACGCCAAAACTCCTGCTCTAATTTCTGCGGGAAAACCTGCCCAACACGACGATTATGCCGTGCAATCAGCCCTTCCATTTTTTCTTTATCGTACTGAAGTTTGGCGAGGTTATATTTATATTCCATACCAGACCAGATTTAATTCTTGTAGTCGATTAAAAATAACACAAATTTACAAAGATTAATCATAATAATCAGACAATATGTCTTTATTTGTCGTTACCATTTTTAACGTATATGCATTATCATCTGTTTTATTTCTCTGACAGAAATCGCCTTGAATACGATTACGATTCTCCAGCCAGATGATTGGCACGCTCACCTTCGTGATGGTCTTGCATTACAACGTACTGTTCCCGATTTAGCCAAGCAGTTTTCCCGCGCTATTTGTATGCCAAATACAGTGCCTCCTGTCAAAACTGTCGAGGAAGCGAATGCGTATCGCGAGCGCATCATGGCGCATGTACCAGAAGGTAATACTTTCGACCCACGTATGGTATTGTATTTTACTGATACAACTTCTCCTGAAGAAGTAAAGAAGATTAAAAACTCTGAGTTTGTAAATGCAATCAAACTCTACCCTGCTGGTGCTACCACCAACTCTGACAATGGCGTGAGCGATATTCGTAAAGTCTATGCCGTCATTGAGCAACTCGAAGAGCATCAAGTTCCCTTATTGTTACATGGTGAAGTTACGCATAATCATGTCGATATTTTCGACCGTGAAAAGCGCTTCTTAGATGAAGTACTCTCTCCATTACTCAAACAATTCCCAAAACTGAAATTGGTTTTAGAGCACATCACCACCAGTGAAGCAGCCAACTTTGTTTTAGAACAAGATCGTAATGTAGCAGCAACGATTACCCCACAGCATTTATTGTTTAATCGCAATGATATGTTGGTCGGTGGTGTGAAGCCGCACTTCTACTGCTTACCCATTTTAAAGCGTCAAACCCATCAACAAACATTGCTTGAAGTGGCAACCAGTGGCAACCCTAAGTTTTTCTTAGGTACAGACAGTGCGCCACACTCTAAAAATGCTAAAGAAAACGCATGTGGTTGTGCAGGCTGTTATAGTGCACCAACTGCGATTGAACTTTATGCACAAGCATTCGATCAAGTAAGCAAAATTGAACGCCTTGAAGGTTTCGCAAGCCACTTTGGTGCCGATTTCTACGGTCTACCGCGCAATACTTCAACAATTACACTAGTAAAAGAAGACCAAGTCATCCCTGAAAGTTTAGACTATTTGGATGGTGAACAGATTATTCCGCTGTATGCGGGTAAAACCATTCAATGGAGAAAAGTGTGACAAATGAAACATTGCCAATAATTGGTCAGCGTTTCCGTGGTTTTCTACCTGTTGTTGTCGATGTCGAGACAGCAGGTTTTAATGCACAGACCGATGCCTTATTGGAAATCGCTGCAATTCCGATTATTTATAATGAAGAAGGTCAATTTGTCCCAGGGCCTGCACATCATGCGCATATCAACCCATTTGAAGGTGCAAACTTAGACCGTCGCTCATTGGACTTTATTGGAATTGATCCCTTTAATCCCATGCGTATGGCTATGGCTGAAGATGAAAAAACAGCATTAAAACGTATTTTTAAAGCCGTCAATGAAGTTCGTCGCCAACAGAACTGTACACATGCGGTCTTGGTCGGTCATAACGCCCACTTTGATTTAGGTTTTGTACAGGCTGCTATTAATCGTACAGGGACCAAAAATCAGAATCCCTTTCATAGCTTTTCGGTCTTTGATACCGTCACCTTAAGTGCTGTGATGTTTGGTCAAACGGTTCTTGCAAAATCATGTATTCAAGCAGGAATTGAGTTCGATGGTAGAGAAGCCCACTCAGCTTTATACGACACTCAAAAGACCGCTGAACTGTTCTGTTATATTTTGAACAAACTCGCACCACACCTACTTGACACTCTAGTGGCGGATCAATAAGATACCGCCATCCTCGCAACGTCCCTATCGTCTAGAGGCCTAGGACATCGCCCTTTCACGGCGGTAACCGGGGTTCGAATCCCCGTAGGGACGCCATCTTATTTATATTCTTATAGTCCTATATTTTCATCTTGCAAATTTTCTTGCATGTATAATATTTTTATTTCAATAACTTACTCGCTATACTGTAAATCATTTTTAAGTGCTTTATGACTATGCTGAAAAAAGCTTTGCTCTGTTTATTGATCTTATCGCCATCTTTTTTTTACCTTTGGTATGTCAATCAAGATACTCACTCGCCCCAACCAATCAACTCGTCACAAGAAGTGTATTCAAACACCGAAAGCAAAAGCTCATACCCAACACCCGATCACTAAGATATACAACTCAAATATTTGTTTTTTAAATTAATCCAGATACTTCATCAGAAAATTCCAATTTATGTGAATTTTCATCTTATTAAAAACTAGAATATCACTTTAAGCCCATTGTTCCATTTACTATGCAATCTGCAACACCACCTTCACAACCCTCAACGAATTCACCGCAAAATACCTCATTGAAACGTGCCATGAGCACGCGTCACCTGATCATGCTATCGCTAGGTGGTGCCATTGGCACAGGCCTATTTATGGGCTCAGGTGAAGTAATTTCTCAAGCAGGCCCTCTCGGTGCTGTGCTGGCTTATATTATTGGTGGTTTAATTGCATATATGGTCATGCTTTGCCTCGGGGAGCTTGCAGTACATTTACCTGTTTCTGGTTCATTTGGTGCCTTTGCAACACGTTATATTGGCCCTGGCACAGGTTATATGGTGTCGTGGATGTATTGGCTCGGTTGGTCGGCAACACTCGGCACCGAATTTACCGCAGCAGCCATTTTGGTACAGGAATGGTTCCCACAAACCTCGATCTGGTTATGGACATTAATCTTTGCCAGTGGCGTACTGATTTCAAACCTTAGCTCAACCCGAGCTTTTGCAGAGTCTGAGTTTTGGCTATCCATGATCAAAGTCGCAACTGTACTTATTTTCATTCTTTTAGGCTTTGCCTGTATTTTCGGTGTCATCCCTTTTCAAGGATATGAATCTGCACCTTTATTTAGCAACTTAACCGCACAAGGCTGGCTACCGAATGGCCTTATTCCTTTGTTTACCACCTTATTAATTGTGAACTTTGCTTTTAATGGCACAGAAATGATTGGCATTGCCGCAGGTGAAACTGAAAACCCAGAAAAAAATGTACCTAAAGCCATTCATGCCGCGGTTTGGCGCCTGATTATTTTCTTTGTAGGAACCATCGTTGTTATCAGCTCGCTGCTCAGCTATAGCAACACAGGTTTGCAAGTGGGTGGACATGGTGGCTTAAGCAGTAGCCCATTTGTAACTGTATTCACCCAAATGGGTATCCCCTATGCTGAAGACTTTATCCGTTTTGTCATCATCACCGCCTTATTATCAACTGCGAACTCCGGCCTATATGCTGCATCACGCATGATGTGGGCCTTATCCTCACAAAACCAACTACCCAAGCTTTTTGCTAAAGTAAGTAAATCTGGGGTGCCATATATTGCCATTTGGGTCACTATGATTGGTGGCTTGCCGGGCTTGCTCTCTGAGCAGTTTGGTGCAGATGTCATTTTTAAAAACTTGATGGGTGTTGCTGCATTCACTATGGTGATTGTCTGGATGAGTATTTGCTGGAGTCAGTTTAACTTCCGTCGCCAATGGTTAAAGCAAGGTCATGCTTTATCGGAGCTAAAATTCCGTACCCCTTGGTATCCATTGGTTCCGATTTTAGGTTTTATCTGCTGTACTGCGACAGGTTTAAGTATGGCAGCAGACCCTGAAATGCTTTCAGGTTTTATTGGCTGCCTACTTTTCATGGCAGCTTGCTATGCTAGTTACTATTGGCTCTATCACAATAAAAATTAAGCCTCTTCACTAACAGTGAGCTCAAGTCCACACCTTGAGCTCAGTTTTAATTCGATACAAATTGGACTATTAAATTTAATTGCTTGTTTTGTCTAATGTTTGAACTCTTGGTAAACATATAACTAAAACCCTTTTGACAAATAAGCCTTTAATCCTTAATATACGCATCACCTCACAACGTCCCTATCGTCTAGAGGCCTAGGACATCGCCCTTTCACGGCGGTAACCGGGGTTCGAATCCCCGTAGGGACGCCATATCTTGATCTTCTGATCAACACTTATTCATAATTATTATTATTTCATTGCAGATTTGCAGTTTTTCACTACAATAGCCCGCTTCATTCCCCAACTAATTCAACGCTTATGCACTCATCTCCGAATGATGCTTCGCATCAGGGCAATTCTGCGCCTTTAAAGCGCGCTATGAGTACTCGACATCTGGTCATGATTTCGCTAGGTGGCGCAATCGGAACAGGTCTATTTTTAGGGTCGGGTGAAGTCATTGCACAAACGGGGCCTGTAGGTGCCATTATTTCTTATTTTCTCGGTGGGATCATTGCCTATATGGTCATGCTGTGTTTAGGGGAACTTGCCGTTCATATGCCTGAGTCTGGCTCATTTGGTGCTTATGCCAAACGCTATATAGGCCCAGGTACAGGTTATACCATCACTTGGTTGTATTGGCTCACGTGGTCAGTCACATTAGGCACAGAGTTTACAGCGGCTGCCCTTCTTATGCAGGAATGGTATCCAGATAGCTCAATGTGGATGTGGACCCTAATTTTTGGTGCTTTCGTATTTACACTGAATATGATTTCAACCAAATGGTTCGCTGAATCTGAGTTCTGGCTGGCTTTGGTAAAAGTTATCACGGTTGTTGCTTTTATCTTATTAGGTTTAATGGCAATTTTTGGAGTCATTGGCTACAGAGGTTACGAAGCTGCGCCTTTATTTAGTAACTTAACAGCGCAAGGTTGGTTCCCTGAGGGCTTATTTCCAATCTTTACTACCATGCTGATTGTAAACTTTGCATTTTCTGGTACAGAGCTGATTGGTGTTGCTGCGGGTGAAACCAAAGATCCTGCCAAGAATGTACCCAAAGCCATCAATACTGCGATTTTCCGCTTATTGATTTTCTTTGTGGGTACCATCTTGGTCGTGACTTCACTCCTCCCGCATCAAGAAGCAGGTTTAGCGGCTGAAGGCGTGAGCAGTAGTCCATTTGTAACGGTATTCCAACACATTGGCATTCCGTATGCCGAAGATATCATTCGTTTTGTGATTATCACAGCACTGCTATCTGCTGCAAACTCAGGGTTGTTTGCTGCATCCCGTATGATGTGGTCACTGTCTTATCAGAAACAATTGCCAGCAGTATTTTCAAAATTAAATACTCGCGGTATTCCTTATGTTGCAGTCATTGTCACGATGATTGGCGGAATGCCGGGGTTACTGTCTGAACAGTTTGCACCTGAAACAATTTTTACCAATCTACTTGGTATTGCAGCCTTTACCATGGTCGTAGTTTGGATGAGTATCTGTTTAAGCCAATTTAACTTCCGTCGTCAGTGGTATAAACAAGGGCGTAAAAAAGAAGAATTAGGTTTTGCAGCCCCCTTGTTCCCTATTGTACCAATCCTTGGCTTTATCTTCTGCTTTATCACCTGCGTCAGTATGGTGTTTGATCCAAGCATGCGTATTAGCTTCTTTGGTTGTTTACTGTTTATTGCAGTCTGCTATGTAAGTTACTATAAGTTCTATCACAATAAATCTTAAGCATTTATGTTAAAAAGAGCGACTGAGGTCGCTCTTTTTTTTATACTGTTTATATCAAGTACATCATCGGTGCATACACGATGAATATTGTATGGATTCATGGGATGAATCAGCAGCATAAGACTGCGCGTACCCTGCTTCAACATTGGCTTATCATCTTAAAACAGGCCTTAGAACAGTGCGGAGAAGCAGATTACTTTCTTTATATTCAGCGACACAGTCGGCTGGCCTTTTACGGAGATCTTCTAACACGTCAGCATTTAGAAAACACCCTTAATGCCAGCACCCTCATACCGCAACACTGGTCTCCTTTTTCTTTTTTACATCCTATTCACCTAACACACACCGCTACACTCAATATCGAACATCAGACTGAAATTTCTCAAAACCCTCAGCTCACCATTTCTGATGAACTCTCATTCAATCATAAAATTAAGTACATCAGCCTATTGAGTAAGGATATTGCATTTCGTGATTTAGGAAGCTTAATGAATCACTTTCCAAAGCACATAGCAGCTTTATTCATCGCTTTTTAATTGAAGCTTATCTATATTTATCCAATCCACACTTCATCCACACAGTGCATACACGTCTGCATGAGCAGTTACACGGTACGAAACCTAAGATTGTGATTGCCCACTCTCTAGGCAGCGTGATTGCCTATAATTATTTAATTCAACACCCTGAACTCCACATTCAAGCGTTTATTAGTTTAGCTTCACCCCTTGCTTTTCGGGTCATACAGTGTCATTTACAACAACCCATTCAACGACCTGTGGCTTTATACGGCGACTGGATCAATTTTTATTCAGATATTGATTTTCTAAGCGCATTTCCTCTCTATCAAAAACCATTTGCATTTAATCCCGCCATTATTAATCAACAAATCACCACCGATCTTGCTCACCCTCATCTGATTGAGGGTTATTTACAACATCCTGAGTTTATAAATAGCCTCACCGATCTGCTTAAAAAATCGACTTAAATCATATAGTTTTTGATCATTTTATCTCTATTGTTTTAATTTTATGCACTCAACACTTAAAACTGGAATTATTTAGAGAAAAGCGTTTGACACCCCTCTGTTTTCACCCTAATATACGCCCACCTCTGAAACGTCCCTATCGTCTAGAGGCCTAGGACATCGCCCTTTCACGGCGGTAACCGGGGTTCGAATCCCCGTAGGGACGCCAATTTCAGAAGTAAAGTTTTATTCAGTCCCTATCGTCTAGAGGCCTAGGACATCGCCCTTTCACGGCGGTAACCGGGGTTCGAATCCCCGTAGGGACGCCATTACTTAAGATCAAAAGTAATCGGTTTTAAAACATCACTTCTGTACTGTCCCTATCGTCTAGAGGCCTAGGACATCGCCCTTTCACGGCGGTAACCGGGGTTCGAATCCCCGTAGGGACGCCATATTTGAGATTGATTTTTTCTAAAGTCATCTCATAAAAAAGCCCAAGCATGATGACTTGGGCTTTTTTATTGCCTGTCTACTTATGATCAACTTCAACTAAAGCTGTCGAGGCAAAAATAGCCTGTGGTGCAATCACAGTTTCATTCGAGGGAATGTTTTGCCCATATCGCTGTTGCATGAGTTGCTTGACTTCAGGCGAAGTTAAATCAAATTGCTTGAGTTTAGATAATGGAGCCAACTCAATACCTAAAGCATTATCATAGGCCTTCCAGACTATTTCTGAGCAATATAACGCACGATTGTCCCACTCAAAATAAAGATCATAAGGCTGGCCTAAGTATTGTTCTGCGTTCTTGATTAGCTTCTGCTTTTGCTGAACAGTCAAATTTGATTTAAAGCGCTTCACCACATAATGCCGCTCAACCCCGCGATCAATCCACTGCTGAAGTGCCGTATATTTCACAGGCTGAACTGCCTCTAAAACCCATGCTTTTCCATTTTTATTCACAATTAAACCCATATGGCTATAGCGAGACTTGGTCGCTTTTTGTATCCCTAAACTTTGTTGAGACTTCGAGACGTGAAAAATAATATCACCGGTTTGATAGGATGTATTCGCCCATAGCAGTTGAGGACTTTCACAAAGTAAAACAGCACTTAAAATCACAAGAAGATTGCTATTTTTCATCCTAGATTTCCTTTATTCTTCTTTTTATAGATACGACCTACCATTTTAAAACTATAAAATATTTATGATCTTACATCATCTTCAAAACTCACGTTCACAGCGTATTCTTTGGCTACTTGAGGAACTTGAGCTGTCTTACGAACTCAAATTTTATGATACAGCACAAGCTAAACAAACCAATCTGAAATTTCCAACGCTCGACATTCCACATGATACTCAGACCGTACAATTGACTGAAAGCAGTGCAATCGTAGAATATTTATGTCAACTACAGCAGAAGTTGATTATTCCCCATGACCATGCACAGTATTGGAACTTCTGTTTTTATAGCCGTTATAGCGATGCCAGTCTCATGCCCAACTTGGCATTGAAACAGGTTTTCCAACACATTAAACAACAAACACCTTTTATGGTGCGCTTTGTGAGTTTAGCCTTTCAAAGCGCGTTTAATCGTGCTTATTTAAATCCTGAGCTACATCGACAGCTTAAACAAATTGAGATCCACTTAAGCGCGTATGCATACTTTGCAGGCGATGTGTTTAGTTATGCGGATATACTAATGTGGTTTCCACTCTATGCAGCCAGTTATGCCACACCGCAGTTTGCTCAGTATCAGGCCATTCAACACTATTTCAACCAAATACAAAGCAGACCTGCCTTCAATGCTGCAATGGCACGCGGGCAATGGTCTGCTTCCTATTTTGAAGACTATTGGTCTATCACGCAGTAAGTTCTACTTAGGCAGACTTTCTAGAGTTAACTTGCCCTTTAATCACGGCTTTCACATTGCCTTTTAAATAATTAAAGAACACCTTGAGCGGTGACAGTTTCGGATTTGGTTGTTGACCTTCTGCGATATCCTTAAATTGCGCGGCGTACCAGATCACTTCCATAATCGCCATTTTATCAATCATCGAAATACCCGTTTTAATCTTATCGACTGCATAACGCACATCTTGCCCTGCAATTAAACGGTTGGTCACATCGGGTTCTACCGCAAACGGGCGTGCCATCCCAATAAAATCACACGCACCACTTTCTAAGGCTGCATTCATACCAGCCACAGTGCGAAAACCACCTGTCACCATCAACTTACACTGGACATGTTCACGAATTTTTTCAGCAAATTCTAAAAAGTAAGCCTCACGTGCAATGGTCGACGCTTTACGTTTTTCTTGCTTCACTCCTGCCATCGCAGGTGCTTCATAGCTACCACCTGAAATTTCAATCAAATCAATCCCAGCCGCATCAATAGCTTTAAATGTCGCAATGACATCTTCTTCCGAGATTCCACCACGCTGAAAATCTGCTGAATTAAGTTTGACCGAAATAATAAACTGATCCGAAGTCGCTGCACGTACCGCTTTATAAATTTCCAATAAAAATCGCATGCGGTTTTCAGCAGAACCACCCCATTGATCTTGGCGTTTATTGGTCAATGGCGATAAAAACTGACTAATCAGATAACCATGCGCGCCATGTAATTGCACACCTTCAAAGCCTGCTTTTTCACAGATTGCAGCTGAAGTTGCAAAACGCTGGATAATATCGAGGATTTCATCTTCGCGAAGCGCTCGCGGCGTTCCAAAGCTCATTGCTAAAGCAGGGCTAAACGGAACTGCTGAAGGTGCAACCGTCTCCTTATTTAAACCCTTTGGACATTGACGTCCCGGATGTGACAACTGCACCAATTGCACCATGCCATGTTTTTTACCAATCGTAGCCCATTGTTTTAAGGGTTCTAAGTCACGTTCGGTTTCAATCACCACCACACCCGGCTCATTTTTAGCTCGGAAGTCCACCATCACATTACCGGTAATAGCACAGCCTAGGCCTCCCTTTGCCCAAGCCTCATACAAACCTAAATGCAAATGATTCGGCTGACCTGCTTGATTGGCCAGTGCTTCACTCATCGCCCCTTTAATCATCTTATTTTTAAAATGGACCTGCCCTATGTCAATTGCACTTGCAAGCTGGCTCATGAAAATTCATCCTTTAATATTTTTTAGTGTTTTTACTCTATGTGTTTTTTGGCTACAGTCAAGAGAATTTGACAATTCATTTTGTCAAATTCTCTAAGCTTTTATTTAGCAAAATAATTTTACTGATACTGACTGGCTTGAATCAATTGACGCGTATAGTCAGACTGCGGTTGCTCAAAAAGCTGTTCCGTGGCTTGTAACTCTACTACTCTGGCATGTCGCAAGACCAAAACGTGTTGGCAAAGTGCTCGTACCACTTGTAAGTCATGACTAATAAACAAATAGCTGATGCCCTGCTCCTGTTGTAGACGGCGTAATAAAGCCACGATCGAACGTTGCGTACTTCGGTCTAAAGCCGAGGTTGGCTCATCTAAAATCAATAGTTTTGGTTGAAGTACCAAGGCTCTCGCCAAAGCCACACGCTGCCTCTGTCCGCCAGATAGCTCATGTGGATAATAGCTTTTAAATGTGACTGGTAACTCCACCTGAGTTAAGACATTCTCAACACGCTGTGTCCTCTCAAACAAGGACAAAGGTTTTAAGGTCAGACCTTCCATGATAATTTGCTCAACACTCATGCGTGGATTCAAACTTGCAAACGGGTCTTGAAACACGATTTGAAAATCACCGCGAAATGGACGTAATGCTTTTTGCGAAAGTTGGTTTAAATCATGTCCTCCAAACTGGATCTGTCCTCGACTTTCAATCAACCTTGCTACAGCCAGTGCCAAAGAACTTTTGCCCGCACCACTTTCCCCCACTACGCCCAACGAATGCCCTTGAGCCAAGCTCAAGTCCAAAGCTTCAATTGCGGCAAGATACTGCGTCGCTCGATTCAACCAGCCTTTTTTAATCGGAAATTTGACCTCAAGTTGTTTTAAGCTGAGTAAAGGTGCTGCATTTTGTACGTGAATGGCTTGACCAAAAGAATGATTGATTAAGTTTTGAGTATAAGCAGACTGCGATTGCTCAAAAATCTGCGTAACCGCCCCTTGCTCTACGACCTTGCCCTGATGGATGACCACAACATCATCAGCATAATGTTTCACCAAGTTGAGGTCATGGCTAATCAAAATCATGGCCATCTTATGACGCTGTTGTAAAGACTTGAGCAAGTCTAAAATTTGAACTTGTAGCATGACATCTAGTGCTGTGGTGGGTTCATCAGCAATCAAAATATCAGGCTCTTGCACCAATGCCATGGCAATCATGACCCGTTGGCGCTGTCCACCAGACAGCTCATAAGGAAAACGTTGCAACACACTTTCAGGATTTGCAATACCCACATCCTCCAGCAAGGCAATTACACGCTGCCGAGCTTGCATTTTCGACCACCCCTGTAACCAAAGAGTCTCAGCAATGATCTTTTCCACCCGATGTAAAGAATTCAAGGCGGTCATCGGCTCTTGAAAAACCATCGCGATTTTTTGCCCACGAATCGACCTAAATTGTGCATCGTTCAGCGCTAAGAGATTTTTTCCATCTAACAGCACTGAGCCTTGCACTTGCAATGTTTTCGGCAATAAACCCATCAAGGCTAAAGCGCTGATTGATTTTCCTGAACCGCTCTCTCCAACCAGCGCTAAAGTCTGCCCAGCACGCAGTTCAAAACTGAGCTGATCGACTAACACCCTTTCTGCACTTTGAATGCTCAGTGCATTCACTTTAAGTATGGGTGCTGTACTATTGGCGTCTAGGGTCAAATGCATCGCGCAAAGCCTCCCCGATATACATCAGCAACGCAAGCACAATGGCCAAGCTGAAAAAGCCAGACAGAGCTAACCACGGCGCATTTAAATTATTCTTCCCTTGTAACAAAAGCTCGCCCAGTGATGCCGCATCAGGTGGTAGGCCATACCCCAAGAAATCCAGTGCTGTTAGCGCAGTAATATTGGCAGTTAAGATAAAAGGCAGTTGTGACAAGCTAGAGCTGATGGCATTGGGTAAAATATGCCGAAAGATAATAGCTCGGTTGGTGACACCTAAACTCCGTGCTGCACGAACATAATCCAACTGGCGCGCTCTTAAAAACTCAGCACGTACCAGTGGAACCAAAATCGTCCAACTGAATAACAGCATGATGAAAAACAGCCAGTAGATATTGGGGCTGAACATACTGACTAGAATCATCACCATGAACAGCATGGGTAACCCACCCCAGACTTCTAAAATGCGCTGCCCAATTAAATCCACCCAACCACCGTAATAACCTTGTATTGCCCCAATCACAATGCCCAATACAGCTGAACTGAAAGTCAAAATAAAACCAAACAGCAATGAGACACGTAAGCCATATAATACTCGCGCCAAGACATCACGACCTTGGTCATCTGTCCCGAGCCAATTTTGCATCGTGGGTGGTGATGGTACTGGGACTGTCAAATCTACATTGGGAGTTTGATATGAATATTGAATCAACGGCCACATGGCCCAACCTTTTGCTTGAATCAGCTGTTGGACCACTGGATCTTTATATTCAGTTTCAGTTTCGAAAACACCACCAAAAGTCGTTTCAGGATAGTGTTTCAATACAGGGAAATACAAAGCATGATCATACTTCACCAACAACGGTTTATCATTCGCGATCAGCTCTGCGGCTAAGGACAGTACAAAAACACAAAGAAATAAAATACAACAACTGAGCCCGAGCTTATTTTGCTTAAATCGTTTGAAACCTGCCTGTAAAATGGGTGACATCAGCCTCTCCCTTGCGAATCAAAATGTATTCGCGGATCAATCCACTGATACAACACATCGCCAATTAGACGTAGCAGCAAGCCCAACAAAGTAAAAATGAACAAGGTGCCAAAGATCACAGGATAGTCGCGTTGCACAATCGCCTCAAAGCCCAACAAACCTAAACCATCTAAATTAAAAATGATCTCGATAAATAAATTGCCTACAAAAAAGTAAGCGATTAAAGCTTCAGGTAAACCTGCTACCACAATCAATATTGCATTGCGAAACACATGACCATACAACACTTGAGACTCGGTCAGACCCTTAGAACGCGCCGTCAACACGTAAGGCTTGCTGAGCTCTTCCATAAACGAATACTTGGTGAGATAAGTCACCGTGGCAAAACCACCAATCACCATGGCTAACAGCGGTAAAGCCATGTGCCAAAAATAATCTTTAATTTTTCCCCATAGTGACAAGTCCGCAAAATTTTCCGAAACCAAACCTTGTAAGGGGAACCATTGAAAATAAGAGCCACCTGCAAAAAATACAATCAGAAGAATTGCAAAAATAAATGCAGGAACCGCATAAGCCACAGCCAGCAGTAGCGATGTAGACTGATCAAACACCGTACCGTGCAATCGAGCTTTTTTGATGCCCAAAGGAATGGAAATCAGATAGATTAGCAAGGCACTCCACAGCCCCAAGGACACGGATACAGGTAATTTATCCTTAATCAGTGCTGTAACGGGCTGGTCTTTAAAAAAGCTCGTGCCGAAGTCCAATTGCGCATAATTTTTCACCATTTCAAAGAAGCGTATATGCATGGGCTGATCAAAACCATAGTGTGCTTTGATCTTTGCGAGCATTTCATCACTAAGTCCTTGCGCGCCTTGATAGACATTTGAACCTGCACCTGCACCGCCCAGATTACTCAAAGTTTGCATGACTTCCGCTTGCTGAATGGCTTGCTCAACAGGCCCTCCAGGCGCAATTTGGATCACAGCAAAATTGATCAGCAAAATCAAAAATAAGGTCGGAACAATCAGCAACAGCCTTTTGAATATATACATACGCATCTCAAAAACCCCTATGCCAGCTTATGGCTTGGTTGCCTGACCTAAATACTGGCTCACCTTTTTTGCCTGTTTAGCATCACTCCACCAATAATCTAACCCGACATTCAACTGCGGGCTCCGTACCGGTTTTTGATACATATTCCAATAGGCATACCATTGATCAGCCTTACCATAGGTTGGTATTTGATAATAGCCTGCACGCAGCAAGCGATCTAAAATACGCGTTTGTACCACCACTTGCTTACGATCAGGTGCTTGAATCAACTGTTGAATCATCTGATCAATCACCGGATTTTGAATGCCTGAATAATTATAATTTCCCACCTGATGGGCTGAAGCACTGCCCCACAGTTGTACCTGTTCTTTGCCCGGTGTTAAAGACTGCGGCATCGTTTGTAGGGTCATATCAAAATCTTGAGTCCGCATCCGCTCATAATACTGAGGTGTATCAACCTGTCGAATGTTCAGCTGTATTCCTAGTCGCTTTAGATGGCGAACAAAAGGCGCAATTTCACGCACAGCATCACTTGGCTGAATCAGAAACTCAAACTGGATCGGCTTATTTTTCTGATCCAACAATTGCCCTTTGGCATTATATCTATAGCCATTTTTTAATAAAATCTGTCGTGCGATAAGCAAATTATTTCGATTATAGCCCGATCCATCTGAAGCTGAATAATGCCAATTTTTTAAAACGCCGTCTCGCTGCACAGGATGCAATTTCGCCAAATAAGGTTTTAAGATTTTGATTTCAGCAGCCGAAGGCAGACCCTTCGCCTCTAGTTCGCTATTAGAAAAATAACTTTGCAGACGTTGATATTGCCCATAGAACATCGCTTTGTTTTGCCACTCAAAGTCGTAGGCATAAGTTAAAGCTTGGCGAAAATAAATATCTTGAAAAGGCTGACGACGGGTATTAAACACAAAACTTTGCGTCGGTATCGGATTGAAATGCTTAAAGCGATACTTTTTAACGAGACCTTGTTTCACTGCGGGAAAGTTATAGGCAGTCACCCATTGGCGTGCGGACTCTTCCTCATGCAAAGTATATAAACCCGCCTTAAACGCAGTAAAAGCAATATCTTTGCTGCGATAATACACATAAGCCACATGGTTAAAATTATAACGCCCTTGATTGACCTTTAAATCTTTGGCCCAATACTTTGGATTACGTTTATAAACAACCCGCTGCCCTGCATTGATTTTCTCTAAAACATAAGGGCCTGAGCCTAAAATCGGCTTGACTGAAGTTTGACTAAAGTCTTTGCCTTGCCAGTCCTTTTTGGAATAAATTGGCATTCTGGCCACGATCAAAGGCATTTCCACATTATTTCGTGTTTTAAAATGCATCTTGATACTGTATTTGGACAACACTTCGGTCTTGGCTAAATCCGACAAATACATCTGTAAGCCAAAATTGGACTTGGTTTGAAAAAGATCAAAACTGAACTTTACATCAGTTGCAGTAACAGGACTACCATCACTAAACCGTGCTTTTGGGTTTAAATGAAAAATGATGGTGTTAAAATTTTTCGGGTCATAGCTAACCTTCTCTGCCAGCAATGGATACATCACTGCAGGCTCATCTAACGAACTACTCATGAGTGAGTCAAATAAATAATTGGTTCCCTCAACCGCAGTACCGCGACCATTCATGCTGTTTAAGTTATCAAAACTCCCAATGACTGCACGTGTTAATTCGCCACCCTTCGGTGCCTGCACATTGGCATAAGGCAGATGATCTAATTGGCTGTATTTCGGCATACCATAAGGTGCAATAAAAGGCATGGTCTGCACTGCAGACCATGCCTTTAAAGGTATCGTTACAAGGCTGAACAGCAAGAGCGTTGTTCTAACCATCATCGGAGATTTCTCTGAAATTGCATTTCAACTCAATATTAGTTCGGCACCTTAATTACATCGCCAATGCGCAACTGCGTATTCGGCTTAATGTCATTGAGCTCAGCCAATTGCGAAGTGTCCATCCCATAACGACTTGCCAGTCCAATTAAGGTATCACCACGTTTCACTGTGTACTGCGTAATCAGTTTCGGGATTTGAATGCTTTGGCCAACTTGTAAGCCCGAACGAGCACTGAGGTTATTTAAAGTAGCAAGCTCTGACACTGACATCCCAACACGACTTGCAATTGAGTTTAACGATTCACCTGACTTCACTTTATAGCTTTCAGTTGCTCGACCTGAATTTGCTTGTGGTTTTGCTGTCACTGTTTCTGTTTTGATTGGCGCCGGATCAACATCACCGTCTATTTTTAAACGCTGACCGACACGAACATTGGCCGTACGGCTTAAATTATTCAGTTCAGCCAAATAGTTAAGCTGTAAGTGATATTTACGCGCAATACTATTTAGGGTTTCACCCGATTTCACCACGTGAATATCAGTTGAGTTATTACTTGCAATCGTTTGTTTTTCGACTGTTTTCGGCGTTTCAACAGCAGATACTTCACCCGTTAATTTGAGTTTTTGACCCGCACGTAAGCCCGCTGTACGACTCATATTATTGAGGTCAGCAATATAGTCCATACCCAAATTATATTTCGAAGCAATCGCAGTTAACGAATCCCCAGACTGAACCGTATAAGTATCTGGCACAGTTGAACCCGCAGGGATTTTGATTGTTTGACCGACTTGTAAGCCACTATTGCTTGAAATGTTGTTTAAATCCGCAAGCTCAGACAGGCTCATTTTCGACTGTGAGGCAATGCTATAAAGTGTATCGCCACGTTGCACTTTATAACTTTCAACTTTGAACTGTGGTGTAGCTTTAGCATTATCAATTTTAACAGAAGAGGCTTTTGTATTATTTGCCGCTAAGCTTTTAACATCATTGAGAGGCACATTAATTTTTTGTCCCACCAACAAGTTACTGCCCGCATTTAAACCTGGTGTTAAATCTGCCAATTCTTGATTTGATAGCGCATAACGGTCTGCAATCAGTTTTAAATATTCGCCACGTTTCACCGTATAAGACTGAATTGCTACTTTAGTTTGGCTGGTGGCTTTCTCATCGTTAGCTTTTGCGCGTGATTGTGCTGTTTCTTTTAAGGAAAGCTTTTGTCCCACACGCACGCCACTGCTCACACTTAAACCATTATAGTCAGCCAACTGTTTAAGACTTAAACCAAATTCATCTGCAATACCCGTTAAAGTATCATTGGCACGAACGGTATAACTATCAGGCTTAGAATCTGTTTTTATAGCAGAACGCGGTTCGACTTTTTCAACCAGAGGTTTTGCATCATATAAGTAAATAGAGGTTCCGACATAAAGCGTGGCATTGGCATCCATTTGGTTCCATTTCGCTACATCACGCCAATTCACCCCATTTTTAGCTGCAATTACGGCTAAAGTATCACCCGGTTGTACGGTATAAGTTGAACGTTTGCCTTTTGGAGGAACAATTACAATTTCAGAGTCAGTCTTAACAAAGTTTTTACCTTGATTACGTTTCACCTCGTCCGAATCCAGACTGGTATTGTCTGCCACCGATTTTGGATATGCAAAGCCTTTAGTCAACTCTTTACCTTGTAGCTCAGCCACAGACTGACTCGTTTGAATTGCAGTCAGTTTAATTTTGCCATCTAAAGGATCGACAATTTCTGTCCCTTGTGGTGCTAAAGCTTGAATTTCAGCAACCACTTCAGCTTGTTCTGCTTTGGTCGCAACAGGTTTTAGGACTTCATCAACAGTTTTAGTTTGACCTTCAGCCTGAATGGCTGCAGTTAACTGCTCACGCTCCGCAGCAGAAATCGGGGGTTCAACTGATACTGGTTTTACAGGTGTCACAGGCGTTACAGCAACAGGAATACGTGGTGCACTTGGAATATCGCTATTGGCAGCAAAGGCTGCTAGTGCACTCGAACCTTTAGGCGTAGAACCGCGTACGGGGGTACTTACACTTGCGGCACTAGATGACGTTACAGTGGATGTCGTTAACTTCGGCTCAGTTTTGGTTGTTGTTGCCGCCAAAACTGGAGGAGTATTTTTCGATGGAGAAATAGTTTTGCTGTTTAAAGTTGGTGGTTCAACTTTGCTCGGTTGGATTGTTTGATTATTTTCAGGCAATTTAGTATTGGCAGATGCCCATAAACCGCCTGAGCCACCTTGTAACTTCTTCAAACGCGCATCAACCGAAGGGCTCAAATCTGCAGGAATTAAAATTCGCATTGGACTTGAACTATCAATCCACTCTCCACGGTGTCCTGGATTTAACTGATATAATTCGGCTCGGCTTAAACCTGTAATCGACGCAACTTCATTTAAACTCACCGCGCCCACAGTGACTTCTCTAAAGTGCGGACGGTTCGCAATCGGCGGCAAATTAATGTTATAGGCATTTGGATTTTTAATGATCTGCGCAACTGCCAAGAAACGTGGTACATAGTTCATGGTTTCTTCAGGCAGTTTTAACGACCAATAATCCGTTGGTAAACCCGCCGCTTTATTGCGGTTAATCGCTTGTTGAATACGGCCCGGACCTGCATTATAAGCTGCTAGCGCAAGTTCCCATGAACCAAACTGGTTATATAAACTTCCTAAGAATTCATACGCAGCACGCGTTGACTCAACCACATCACGTCGGCCATCGTACTGGCTACTTTGTTTTAAGCCATAAATACGGCCAGTACTTGGAATAAATTGCCATAAGCCGGCAGCTGCAGCACTACTTGTTGCAGCAGGATCATACGAGCTTTCAATCACAGGTAGCAGAGCAAGCTCTGTTGGTAAACCACGACGCTCAGCTTCTTTAACAGTATGATACAAATAACGTGAAGCACGCGCACTTAAGCGATCCAAATACGGTTGACGTGAAATAAACCAACCGCGCTGTGCATCAATACGTGGATTCCAGTGATCACTGTTCATCTTAAAACCCACAGTCATCCGTTTCCACACGTCACCGTGCTTTAACACCAAAAGTCGATCCCCTTCCACCGCGCGCATATCGGTCGCAGAAAGGAGGTCTTCTAAAGAATCTAAACTGTTTGCATCTAAATAACCTGAACCCAGTTGTTTGGACTTCGATGCCTGAGTTGCACTTTGCGTCGAGGAACAGCCTACCAAACCGAGTGTCGCAAGTGCTGAACCGAGGACTGTAATTTTAAATAATGTCGGTAACATCGGTTGGCCAAAAAAGGCAGCTGACTTATACATAAGAGAATCCAAACAACTCGTATAAAATTTATTTTTTAGATCTGCCATTGTAGTAAAGCAGGCCACAGACACAAGGCGTTAATTTAACTCGAAATCAGTATAAATGTTACAAGAAATTAAAAAAGCTGCATCTTATACACTTCTCTAGTGCATTTGCGTTATACAATGGTGCCCGCTTAGTTTTAATTTTCAGTTTACGGAAGTTGTGTATGTCACAAACAATTACCCTGTATGTCGATGGTGCTTGTCGTGGAAACCCAGGTCTTGGGGGATGGGGTGCCTACATTATTACAGAAACTGAAGAACATAAACTGTGTGGTGGTGAAGATAATACCACCAATAACCGCATGGAACTCACTGCCGCTATTGAGGGTATCCTTTTTTGCCCAACAGACGCAAAGTTGATTGTTTGGACAGATTCAACCTACGTAAAACGCGGCATTACCGAGTGGATTACGGGTTGGAAAAAGAAAAATTGGAAAGATGTTAAAAATCCAGACTTATGGCAAAAACTCGATGCAGCCTGTCAAGGGCGTGATATCGACTGGCATTGGGTTAAAGGTCATGCAGGTCACGAAGGCAATGAAATGGCAGATCAATTGGCAAACCTCGGTGCCGATCAAACACAGGCTCAACTTCGTCAGTCTAAAACTGCAACAACAGAACCCTCTGTAGATAAAAAAAAAGTTGAACCCGACTGGTTGTTAAACGATCCTTTTGGTTTGGGTTTCGATGACGAAGAAGCCGATGACAGCGAAGATTTAGCCGAAAGTGAAATAGACGTTCCAGTACAAGTACCAAGTACAGTAGCTGAACCAGAATTTGAGACAACGAAGCCTTCTACTGATCAAACGCCTGAAATTACGGCAAGTGTCGATTTAACACAACTCAATCAACATCCGCAAATTGTGATTACCCCGCGTAAGGTTGAAGTCTTTGGTTCAAGACAACTCATTCTCGATACCGAAACCACAGGTTTTTATTATCAAGATGGCGACCGTATTATTGAAGTCGGCGCCATTGAAATGGTCAACCGCAAACTTACGGGTAGTTCAATTCATATTTATATCAATCCGCAAAAACCTGTGGGCGACTCTGAAAATGTCCACGGTATTTCAGATGACTTTCTTAAAGACAAACCGCTGTACCAAGATATTGCAGATACTTTGTTTGCATATTTAAAAGGTGCTGAGATCATTGCACATAACGCGACTTTCGATATGAACTTCTTAGATACAGAGTTCAAGCGTGCAGGTTTTGTTGCGCTTTCTGAAGTATGTGCGGTGACAGATACTCTCGCGATGGCAAAGTCTAAGCATCCGGGACAGAAAAACTCACTCGATGCCTTAGTTCGCCGTTACGAAATTCCACAGCGTGACCGTACATTCCACGGCGCATTGCTAGATGCTGAAATCCTTGCTGATGTTTACTTAGCTATGACGGGTGGTCAGGTTTCTTTTGATATGGACGCCCTATCACATAGCGAACAACAAAATAGCCAAGCAACACGTCAAACACTTGAAATTGAACTCCCAGTGATTTTACCCTCGACCGAGGAACTAGAAGCACATGAGACTTGGGTCAAACAATACCAAGAAAAACATGGCACACCTTGCCTTTTCGCCAAATAAAATCTAAAGTTTTTGTTAACTTTTGTATTACAAGATTTTTCAGTTAGGCTATAGTGATAAACAAGTTGCTATGCCTCTATTTGGCAGCATATAAACACGATAAAACACTAGGATAGGTGCAGATCAATGTCTTACCAAACCTCTATTCATTTTGATCCAACAGCGCTGCTGATAATAAAAAATGAAGTGGATAATTCCATTAAACTGGTTGAATCAGCTGTGAGCACCTTAGCAGAAGATCAGACTTTACCATTTGGAATTGACGATGCATTAAACCAATTTGAGCAGTGTGCTCAAGTCCTTGCATTGATTGATATGCCAAGCTTGGCAAAAATTGCTGAATACTCTGCTGAGTTAATGCGCAAGATCATGGGGAATCCTGCACAAATTAATACTCAAGATGTCATTGCGCTGAGTGAAGGCACAACGATGCTAAAGCGCTACATTGAATTCATCTGCTTAAGAGAAGTCAAAATTCCACAGTTTTTACTCGATACATTAAACCGACTGGAGCTGGCTTTAGGCAAACCTTTGACCCAAGAAGGTCAACATATCGAGTCGCTATTAGATTGCATCACTCCTGATTTTCATTTACCCCAAGCACCAAGCCTTGAAAAATCACAATACGTTCACCGCTTGTATAAGCTTTCTCTAAGCAAAATGCTGAAGCAAGAAGAGAGTGAGTTGGACTTACAAGCTATAAAATTGGTTGGAACCTATTTAGCGGGGCTATCTGAACAAACACCAAGTAAACAGTATTGGAACTTGGTCTATGTTGCACTCAATCAAATTGATCAGCTCATCATCAATGAACCCCGCTTACGCACCCTAGTCAGTATTGAACGTAATATGGCGCAATTCTTTGCAGCCCCTGAAAGCTTCAAAGCAGACTTAACAGATCTTGCTAATATTCTCAGCCTTTGTATTAGCCAAGAAGATGAAGTATCTCAGCAAATTCGGAGTCAACTCAACATTGGCGATGACCTACTGACTGATACTCAACTACAAGTTTTCAGCCGCCACTTATATGGCCCTGATTTTGAAACAATGCATACGATTAGTGATTTGGTCACCGCTGAAATGTCACAAATCCGTAATGATATTGAGTACAACTACCAAAACATGACGCCAGAAAAGACTCAAGAGCTTCAAGCGAAGCTGGTCGATCTTGCCAATATTTTCAAAGTGTTAAACTTAAATGAAGCGTATAATGACTTGAACCGTCAGGCAGCATCTCTCAGTCAAACTGATATGCTTAAAGATGAAAACTTTGCACAACAACTCATGAATGTCATTCTGTCAGCAATGAACTCGATTGGCGTACTAGAGCGTCACCATACATCAAGCCGCTTACAGCTTCGTGTCAACAACATGAATATCTCGCTAGACCGTTTAGACGAAGCACATGCAGCTTTGCTCACAGAAGCAAAAGTATCCATTGATTTAAGCAGTCAAGCATTGACGCAATACCAACAAGAACAAAACTTAATCGTGCTTGAGAATACCTCTGCCCAGTTACGTGAAGTAGCTGGTGCAATGTTGTTCTTGGGTGCAGAACATGGTCAAACAGCACTGAATATTGCAGCAGCATTTGTTCAACAACAGCTAGATGCAGAAACGGCTCTGACGGCAGCGCAAGTGAATCATGTGCTTGATGCACTCGCAAGTGCCGATATGCTGATTGAGAATTTAAAGAGTAAACAACCTGTATTACACAGCATGTTTGATGTAGCATTAGCCAGTAGCCAAAACTTAAAGACTGTTGCCTAATGTCAGAATTATCACTTGCATATATTTTTCATCAACAACAATTATTGGTTGACCATAACTTCCAATTGCCCCGTGTAGAAAAGTTAGCAAGTGATTTAAGTTTTCACTCGGGTGATCAGGTGATTGCCCGAGATTTATTAGAAAATGAGCCTATTCCCGAAGGCTTGCAGTTAATTCCAATTCGTCAGTTACTTCCACTTTGGAGTACTGAGCAATTTGAGCAAGCCAGCCGCGCAATCCAACTACTAGAATGGCGCCGTAATCATAAGTACTGTAGCCACTGTGGTCATGCCACTCAAGCACATGCAACCGAATACGCCATGATTTGCCCTGCTTGTGGTTATCATCAGTACCCACGTGTACAACCGTGTGTGATTACAGTCATCACTCGGGGAGAAAATGAAATCCTATTGGCTAAAAATGCACGCAACACACGCAGCAACATGTATGGTTTGATTGCAGGTTTTGTTGAGGTCGGTGAAACTTTAGAAGAAGCGGTACGTCGCGAAACATTGGAAGAAGTCGGGATTCAAGTGCAAAATATTCAATACTTGGCAAGCCAGCCTTGGCCTTTCCCGAGTAATTTAATGGTTGCATTTAAAGCTGAATATGCCTCGGGTGAACTATGTTTACAAGAAGAAGAAATCAGTGATGCACAATTCTTTAAGTTTGATCAACTCCCTGAAATTCCTTTTAAAGGCAGTATCGCGCATGCGATGATTATGCATGCGACTCAAGGGACTATTGTGGCCGATGACACACGTGAGTGGCTATAAGCTCACTCACTTCCATGATAAGTTACGATCCAATTAATGCTTAAGCGCATCCTCTAACGCCTGCATGATTTTTTGCTTGGTACTAAAGTAACGACTAAATAAACTTGATACTGAACCAATCATCGAGATATGCCCCATACGTGGTACGGTCCAAAGTTGACTGTAATTACCCTTTTCTTTCAATCTACGATCCAAGTCAACAGCATTGCTTAAGCCAACAATGTCATCATTTTCTGCAACCAGCAGATAATGTTTCACCGTATTCGACTCAACAAAATAATACGGCATGACTTCTTGATAAGGCTTGTTTTGATCAAAAGCATCTGCACAAATTGGATCGCCTTTATAGTCAAAATGATAAGGCCCTGCCAAACCAATAATGGCCGTAATTTGACTTCGGCACTGGATCTCATAAGGCTTAGGATGATAAAGCGCCGACATCACATTAAATGCACCTGCGGAATGCCCCATCAATACAACTTTTTCAGTCGAAATCTGATACTTTTGTTGATGCACATTTAAAAAGTTTAAAGCCAAACTCAAGTCATCAATTGAGGTCGGAAAGATATGCTCAGGTGCCAAATGATAATTAATCACTGCCACATCAAAACCTTCTTTGGCAAAAGCCTCACCAATGAAGCGATAGTCTTTCTTATCACCATGCATCCACGCACCACCATGCACAAAAACAATTAGTGGACGATGCTCACGTGGCGTTTGTGTGCGGAACAAATCCAAACGATGTCGCGCACGCAAACCATAAGCTACATTTTCTTGAACGAAATAGCCTTTACGCGGCGTTAAACGGTTTAGGGCATAGCTACCGACATCATAAATACGAAAATCACGGTACAGTAATCTTGCATACTCTACCGAACGATTCAGTCCTTTAATAAAAGGCTGAAGTTTATTGAACATTACTTGGCTCAACTTGGTCTGGGTCTATCGCTACAGGTGTTTGTTCTGTAGGTACAGCATTCATCATAGGTGATGCAAATGCATTGCTCGTTTGTGATTGTTGTTCAATGTTATCAACTAAGGTAATAATTTTAGTGACGTTACCCACTTGTTGTAATACTTGGTTTAAGTCCGCAATTTCAGCAGTATTTAAACGCCCCATCACATACAACACGCCATCTTCTGTGTGAATCCGTACTTTTGCATCAGAAACCACCGCTGCTTTCATAATCAAACCACGGGTATTAGCCGTCACCGATGTATCTTGCATGATCGTACCGTAACTGATCTGGTCTCCAACAGTAATATAATTATGTACCGTTTTCACATCCGACATCGCACGGACATTATCTTCTGCGAGTTGACGTAAATGCTGATCAGGAACTTGTCCTGTTAATAGTACATTGCCGTGAAAACTTTCAATATTGACACGTGACTGTTTAAAACGGCTATCCAATTTATATAAATTAATTTTTGCAGTACGCTCAATTGAAGAGTCGATGAAAACTTGTCCTAATGAACGCGCACCACTTTCTGTTCCTACAGCAGCTGTCCCTGTTCCACCCGAAATGAAACTTGCACATCCAGATAAACTTGCGACACATAATACGGTCATTGCAATACGATTGAACACTCAGCAAGACTCCTCAATTTTTCAAACTATTTTTAATGCAGCATTTCAGCTCTGATTTTGTTCAAAGATTAATAAAGTCTTGATCAAAAGTAAAAGCATTTTCTATCCATTGCTGATCATAAGTGAATTTTGAAAAATCTTGCTGTATGGTTTTTGCAATTTCTTTAAAAAAATCAAAACAAATCACATCAAAGCGACAATAATAATGCTGGAAATGTGGATGATCTTGTAAAAATAACATGGCCGTTTTGGCTATTTTACGCTGTTTTGACTGGGAAATTGTTTCAACAGCTTGCGCAAATCGCGTTCTTGATCGCGCTTTAACCTCAACAAAGACCAACTCTTGCTCCTTCTGTACAATTAAATCAATTTCACCAAATCTTGAATGATAATTGCCTACCACATAAGCATAACCCTGTTGTTCTAATAAGACCAAAGCTTGCTGCTCTGCCCACTGTCCCAGTTTCATTCTGTTCTATTTCCCCGTTATTATTTTCTATGAATGGCAGTATGATCTAAAAATCACAGCTTAAATTATATATAGTTTGATGACTTTCATTATCTTCCTATCCGCTTAGACATAAAAGCTCTGATCTGAGATGTCTCACCACCACTTTTCTTGATGACTTCTACTTTTCCTTATTTCTTAATAGCCAAATTTCAAGCGAAATCTTAAATTGTAGCTGGAAAATAGATGCCTCATAGATTCTAATTCACGCCATAGCGAGCAATTCGGGTAGAATGATGTATTGCAGTATGTTTGAAAAGATATATTGCACTTTTAGACTTTCAAGCGAAGTCCTTTTATTATTTTGCAGTGCGGAGAAAACCCATGAGTGCCCAGTTATTTGTAGTCGCAACCCCTATCGGGCACTTAGATGACATGACTTATCGTGCAATTGATGTATTAAAGTCAGTCAAAGTGATTGCTGCTGAAGATACACGAACCTCAGCTCAACTTCTTAAGCACTTCAATATTCAAACCCCTCTTACTGCATGTCATGATCACAACGAAAGTAATAAAATCGACTTGTTAATTCAGCGCTTGCTAAAGGGCGAAGACATGGCGCTGATCAGTGATGCAGGTACGCCACTGATTAGTGATCCCGGTTTTAAATTGGTTCGTGCTGCACAAGAGCATAATATCCGCGTCATTCCTGTCCCTGGCGCTTGTGCCGCAATTGCTGCTTTAAGTTCAGTAGGCTTACCCAGTGACCGTTTTAGCTTCGAGGGATTTTTATCCTCCAAACAAACTCAGCGACTAGCAAACCTAGAAAAACTCAAAGACGAGACACAAACGCTAATTTTTTATGAAGCACCACATCGCATTTTAGACAGTGTCACAGATATGGCGAAGGTGTTTGGAGCAGATCGCCCTGTTGGTTTTGCACGTGAAATTACCAAAACCTTTGAAACCATCAAGAAAATGACTTTAGGTGAACTGGTGGCGTTCATAGCCAACGACAATCATCAACAAAAAGGTGAAATTGTTCTGGTTGTAGGCGGTGCAACTGCAGAAAAAGATATGGAACAAGAAAAGCTTGATCAGCTTTTAACACGCCTCTTACAAGATTTATCTGTAAAAGCTGCATCTCAATTGGCTGCCGACTTAACAGGGATCAAAAAGAAAATTGCCTACCAACGTGCTTTAGAACTCACTCAAGGTGACGCTTAAAAATACAAAAATAAAGAGCAGCAGAATTTAGGTTATTTTGCCTCATTCTACTGCTCTAAATGTTAAGCGGATCAATGTGAACCGCTTAACCCGAAATTATGTTTTTATATCAGTAAAAATTTATAAGTAAGAATATGTAGAGCTTGCCTCATACTTGAGTATTGTCTCTATAGAATTAGCTTGCTTCTTGGTAGATACGACCGCCAGGTAGTTGGCAAAAGTATTGTTTCAAGGCATCCAAACAACGATGGATCTTCATCGGCTGTTGTTCATGCTTTGAAGTGATAGCATATAAAGTAAAATTTGGTAGCTTCCATTCTGGAATAACTTCTACTAAAGAACCGTTCACCAATTCTTTTTGTACATCCAAATATAAAATCCGAGCGACCCCATGACCATGCTGGCACAGCGTTTTTGTCACCAAAATATTGTTACTGGCTACTCTCGATTTCATCTCAAGCTCAACCATCTCACCTGTAACCACATTTTTAAAATCAAAATCATGATTATTTTTCATGATGGTAATCGGAATAAGATCGTGATTTTTTAAATCTTCAGGTCGTGAAATTGGCGCCGACTGGTTCAAATAACTCGGCGATGCAACCAAAATTTGTTCAACACGAGCCAAAGGCACAACATGAAAACTCTGATCGTCAACTATTGGCCCCATTCTTAAAGCAATATCAATACGCCCTGCAAGCAAGTCCACATAATGATTATCTGCTTCTATATGAACAGATAATCCACGATGTGCAGACATCCAATGTGACAAAGCAGGAATCACATGATTTGCACCCAACTCTGGCGTAGTCGCTATTCGTAGCTCACCGACTAGATCATCGCGCAATTCATTGATACGTATTTTGCCACGTTCAGCAGCGGCGAGCATTTCTTGACAGCTGTGGAAAAAAGCCTGACCTGCTTCAGTTAAATTCAACTTTCGAGTTGAGCGATGTAGAAGAACAACTTCCATCTCTTGCTCTAAAGAACGAATTTGCTGGCTCACAGCACTTGTAGTGATGCCTAGCTCACGCGCAGCACCACTAAAGGAACTTTTTTCTACAACACAAGCAAAAACACCCATTGCCCGTAGTTGATCTAACATAAAATTCTCTCTGGATTCATGAGAAGTTTTCATCTTTTCGATAAAAACAACTCATTGTATTATACGGTGAATTTTTTGCTTTGCATCCAGATTTTTTAATTTAATGGTAAAACTATAGTCGGATTGATTGGCTTGCCATCTAGGCGTACTTGGAACTCCAACATGGTACGATTTGTGCCTGTTGATCCCATTTCAGCAATTTTTTGGCCCGCTGTCACATTTTGACCGCTCTTCACATTCATTGCACTATTATGTGCATAGGCTGTGATATAGCCATCAATATGCTTGATCAAAATTAAGTTCCCATATTCTTTTAAACCGTCTGCCGCATATACCACCTGCCCATCTGCTGCTGCATAGATTGGATCGCCTTGGTTACCAGCATAGCGAATACCTTTCACATTATTGGCTAAATTGTAACCTTGCAATACAGCACCATTACTCGGTTTAACCCAACGTAAAGTCGAGGTTTGCGAGCTCGCAACAGGTGCAGTCGGTACTTTAGCAGGAGTCGTGCTGGTTGTGGTGGCTGTATTTTGACTCGGGAGACCAACATTTTGACGTTGAATTGGAGCAACTTGGGTCATTGGTTGTGTTGTTGTGGTACGCGGGCTCCCTGAGCCTTTTAAGCGTAGTGATTGCCCCACATAAATTCGGTACGGTGCAGCAATATCATTCATCTCTGCAACTGACAAATAACTCAGCCCATAACGCATCGCAATACCACTCAAAGTATCACCCGAACGAACCGTATAATAGTCTGGTGCTTTCGCAAAACGTGTTGCATTGTTGACCTGTGGCTTAGACGCACAACCACTTAAAATAACAGTCGAAACAACAGCAGTTGATAAAACAACTGTCTTCAACATGGCTGCGGGTACTGCAATGAAACGGATTTGAGACAACACAGACATTTATCTTACTCTCTAAAAAATACAAAAATAATAAATTTAATTTGCGCTAAGATTAGCAAAAAAGCATGTAGAAATAGTATCTCTGCGCGTATTTTCACAAAGTTATAACAAACAGTTGAGCATACGCCTTGTATTACCCAGCTGTATGGCTATTTATGGGTTCATTTGGACTTGTAATGCATGTAAAACGTCATAATTGGTGGCATCCATTTGAATAGGGGTAATACTCACAAAACCATGTGCCACTGCAAAAAAGTCAGACTCTACAGCATCATACCCCTGTTTAGGCTCTACTACCGCTTCACCAGATAATCCAATCCAATAGACTTGGCGCCCACGTGGGTCAACATGGCTGGTAATTGGTTTCGACTGACTACGACGTCCTTGATAGGTAATTTTCGCTCCCTGTAACTCTGCTACATCTGGGATATTAATGTTTAAAATATGTCGTGGTGGTAGCGTAGGCAAACCTTGTTGAACAAAGTCATGTACCCATTGTGCTGCATATTGATAATCTTCTGGGCTGTTGTAAGAACGTACTTCTGGCCCAGCCAATGATACTGCAATCGCAGGTTGCTTCATGAGTCGACCTTCAAAAGCTGCACCCACTGTTCCTGAGTACAGCACATCATCCCCCAAATTTGCCCCACTGTTAATCCCACTTACAACAAGGTCAAATTCAAAATCAAACAAACCATTCATAGACAAATACACACAGTCTGCAGGTGTACCATTGACTGCCCACATATCAGGTGCAATTTCAATTGGGCGTAACGGGCGATCCAAGGTCAAAGCGCTAGAAAAACCGCTGCGTTCACTTTCTGGGGCTACAATTACAACTCGACCTAAAGGACGTAAAGCACGTGCCAATGCTTGAATACCAGGGGCAAAAACACCATCGTCATTAGCTATTAAAATATTCACTGAGGTCTTCTTAAATCTGCATGAGTCTATAAAAAATGTATACACCTAAGTTTATCTTAAACTTAGCCATTTTTAGTCAGCAATTAAAATCAGTAGATTTACAGATAATATGAAAACATTAGCTAAAGAATTTAATGCCTTCAACGCCAAAATAAAAACGTATCGCATCTTAGGTGCAGACTGCACTATACATTGAGATAAAGCCATCTGAAAAGCAGGAACAACGAGTCTGAATGAATATTCAGTTATTACTTTACAAAAGGAAGAAAGCAGCAAGATAAAATAAGCTAGCTGCTTCAGGCTTAAGCATAGAAAACAAGCCAAAGAAAAGATAATCTAACCGATAATTATGTTCAGCATTTGTTCATCAAATTATTCATGTTTTTTACTCATTTCAGATAATAAATCCAGTTGTATTTCTTGTATTTGAGCTAATCTATTCCACTGATGCATCAATAGATGATCTAGTTTTTCATTTAAATGTTGAATTTCTAACTCCGCCTTTAAATTTATT
The DNA here is from genome assembly GCF_003231195.1 of Acinetobacter sp. WCHAc060042. Classification (NCBI taxonomy): domain Bacteria; kingdom Pseudomonadati; phylum Pseudomonadota; class Gammaproteobacteria; order Moraxellales; family Moraxellaceae; genus Acinetobacter; species Acinetobacter sp. WCHAc060042. The sequence goes on along the minus strand of NZ_QKVN01000027.1, from coordinate 5,780 downwards.
TTATAATCGTTTTGCGAACGCAACCTGTCTTTGGCTTCTTGTCTATTTTGGCTCATCATAATAACGGGAGCCTGAACAGCTGCGATACAAGATAAAATTAAATTTAATAAAATAAAGGGATATGGATCCGCAGGATGTGAAACCATCACGACTGTATTGATAATAATCCAGATCGCAAGGAAAAGCGCAAAGCACATGAGAAAAGCCCAACTGCCACCAAAACTAGCAATTCTATCTGCCAATCTTTCCCCTAGACTCCAATTTTGATTGAGCTGATCTTCTACATTTTGAGTGATCACCTCATGGTGTTGCAGACTTTTAATGACTTCACGCTCAAGATCTGTAACCTCTCCTTTCTCAGATTTTAACAGTGAATGAACATACTGAATTCGATATTTGGCTAAATCTGCCTGGCAAATATAACTTTGCGGTGACCATTCTGGGAAGTCATGTGCAATTTCTTCGATGATGGATTTTCGTATTGTCCCCATAGGAATGATATTTTTAATGAGGAATTTTTCCCCACAGACTAGACACTCACGACTTTCATTTTTTTCACTCATGATCACTCGCTTTAATAATCATTATGGTTTTTGGGGAGTAAGCATAATCGAATAAATTTCAAACCAATGTCAAATTTCACGACTTTTCAAATGAATGACAGCCATTCATATTTCCATAGAAAATATCAATATATCGTCCCACTAAACCTAAACATCGAAGATTTCTTTTCCCACGATATCCCTACACGGATTATAACTCGCAACTATGTTCTAAGGCTTAGAAATATCATAAGATAAATTATATATATTTGAAATTTATAATATTTTCTAATTCAGCACTCAATAAGTTTTTCTTTATGCTCTCACCGCTTAACATTATAGCCATCTGGCTAAATCTCACTAAAATCAAAACAATGTTGTACTCAGATGGCTCATCTGTCGACACATTTTCCAAAATATAAACATTTATCGAATTAAGTAGCTCATCATCAAGCAAGCCTCAATTAAAAATGCCTAATAAATAACCTCAATGAGGTCATACTTGTCCACTATCAAAATATTCAAAAAAATTTCTATTAAAATGACTGGTGAGAACTTTTCATTGAATTCTAACTGAAAATATATATATATTGGTTGCTCCGTATCCACCATAAATATGTGATTTTAAAAATGATTAAAACCTTAACATTACGTAATTTCTTCGGATTAGGCATGGCTATCATAATCTCTCAATCTGCTTTTGCTGTTGAAGGATTAAGTACAGAAGAAGCCAATACCATTGTGAAAGAAGATATTGCAGCAGCGCAAGTCATGACTGAATTTTGCCCTGCTTTGGTGGGTCAAGCTCCTAAAATTGAAAGTAACATCCAAGCGCTTATTCAAACATATTTGCAAGATTATTCTGACAAGTCGATGACATACGCAAAATTACAGTCAGATAGCGAATACCAATCTATCCTCAAAGCGGCACGTGCAGATGCAAACGGTGCAGACAAAGCAGAACAAAAATCTGTATGTGATGATGTCGTAAACTTTGAAGGTTAATTGAGTAGCCAGCCGTGCAAAATAAAAAAGGTGAATAAATCAAAATATTCACCTTTTTTAACATCAAAAATGTCAACACTGTAAATTTACCTCAACAGCTTCTATACATTTATTCGCTTACATTTACTTAAAATTTGTTTAAGCTCATCATATTATGGCACTAACAAGTATGGTCTTAAGGTTTCAAATGAATTTGAATATGATGAAAAAAGTGATTTTAGCGGTGTGCAGTTCTACTTTAATGGTCATCAGTTCCGCGCAAGCAGCCACTAAAGATGAAAATATTGAAGTCACCCCACTACAACAAGTGACTCAACAAGAATTAGCTGCAATTTATGTACTCTCAGAAGTTTGCCCAGATCTAGTTTCTGACCAAAAGCAGTTTGAAAATGGCTATAACTCTTTAGCAAAAGAGTATCTTCCACAACAAGAAAACCCTGCTGCATATCTGAAAAAACTCAGTAAAGAAAAAAAATTCAAGCCAATTTTAGCTGAAGCGCAAGCCGATGCAAAAAAAGCAGGCAAAGCAAAGAATCAAGAAATTTGTACAGAATTGAGTACTTACAGCAAATAATACCAATTGGTTACAATATCTTTAAAATAAGCCGATTTCTCCCATAGAAGTCGGCAGAACTTTGTCCTAAAATGCAAGGCTCTCGTGCTTATACTAAAGAAATCGGAACCCCTTAGAATGATTCAAAAAAGCGCCCTTGCTGCGGCATTACTCGTACCAAGCATTTCCTTTGCAGCAACTGTCTTATCCTCACCACCAGAACTAAATAATAAATCATACGTGCTGATGGATTATGAGACTGGGCAAATCCTCGCATCAAAAAATGAAAACGAAAAATTAGCACCTGCCTCAATGACAAAAATGATGACCAGCTTCATTATTGAACAGAAATTGCTGGCAGGTGAACTGACTGAAAATGAAAAAGTTCGCATGAACGAATCTGCATGGTGTCGTGGCAGCAGTTCAGAATCATGTATGTATGTTCCTTTGAACGGTACTGCAACTGCATTAGAGATGCTACGAGGCATTATCATTCAATCGGGAAATGATGCATCTAAAGCGATGGCTGAGCACATTGCTGGTAACGAAGGTACTTTCGTACATATGATGAATTCTGAAGCAAAACGTATCGGTATGAGCAATACCAGCTTTATGAATTCAACTGGTATGCCAGCTGAAGGTCACTACTCAACCGCTAAAGACATGGCAACGCTTGCACAGCACATCATTCATGATAGCTCAAAATACTATCCTATTTATTCTGAAAAAGAGTTTAGCTTTAACGGCATTAAACAAGGTAACCGAAATGCCTTGCTTTATACCGACCCAAGTGTCGATGGTTTGAAAACCGGCCATACTGATGAAGCTGGTTATTGTTTGACCACATCAGCAAAACGCGGGCCTATGCGTTTAATTTCGGTGATTTTTGGTGCGCCAAGCATGCAAGAACGCGCAACACAAACACGTGAAATTTTAGCGTGGGGTTATGCGAACTTTGAAACTAAAAACGTACAAGCAGCGAACCAAGTTTTAGCCAAATCGAAAGTGTGGTTTGGTAAAGACAGTGAAGTCCCTGTGGGCCTAGCTGAAACGTTCAACGTGACCATGCCTAAAGGTCAAGCCAACTCTATTAAAACGCAGATTGTAGTTCAACCGAAACTCACTGCACCGTTGAAAAAGGGTCAAGTGGTTGGTAAATACGTTGCAAGCCTTGATGGTAAAGTAATTGCTGAAAAGCCACTGGTTGCATTAAAAGATGTTGAAGAAGCAGGCTTCTTTGCGCGTATGTTAGATCACATCAAACAATTCTTCTCAAACTTATTCTAAGTCATATTTAGACTTAAGTTAAAGCATCCACACCTCGGTCTGGGTGCTTTTTTATTTTATAATGAGCACCTACATAAAAGCAGAACACCAATATGGCTAAAAATATTCGCCCCTATTTGAACACCACACCGCAACTGGGTAACAATTGCTATATTGATGAAATGTCCGTAGTGATTGGCGATGTCATTTTGGCTGACAATGTTTCAGTCTGGCCTTTTGCTGTGATTCGAGGCGATGTCAATTCAATCCGAATTGGTAAAAACTCAAATGTACAAGACCATGCGATGCTGCATGTCAGTCATAAAAAAGTAGACAAACCTAACGGTTCTCCTTTGATCATTGGTGATGATGTGACTATTGGACATCATGTCACTTTACATGGTTGTACTATTGGCAATCGCGTATTGATTGGCATCAACAGCATTGTTTTGGATGATGTCGTTATTCCTGACGATGTCATGATTGGTGCAGGCACACTAGTGCCTCCTGGAAAAGTGCTGGAAAGTGGCTATTTATATGTCGGAAGTCCAGCTAAAAAGGTACGCTCACTTACGGAAAAAGAATTAGCATTTTTACCCTATTCAGCACAAAACTATGTGAAAGTTTCAGGGCATTATTTAGAGTCATAGACCTATGTGCGAGTTGCATCGCACTTTTCATTTCTTAATATTTTTCAAATGCTGTCACCAAAAAGTCAATTAAAGCTTTCACTGATGGTAACAAACCACGTCTAGAGGTATAGGCTAAGTGAATCAACTCTGGTTTTGGCTCCCAGTTTGGAATTACTTTGACTAAACGCCCTTCTTTTAAATCCTGATGAATAATTAGTTCAGGCAACTTGGCAATCCCAAGACCTTGTAAAGTCGCTACATGCAATGCGTTGAGATCAGTAGTGGTCAGTCTCGGTTCACACTTCAGCACGTATGGTTCTTCATTTTCATCGAATAACTTCCAATGATATTCAGGTACAAATGACTCCATCATCAACACAGGCCATTGATTTAACTCTTTAGGATGTTGAATGGAAAACTGCTGATAGGCCAATTGTGGACTCGCCACAATAAACTGCCGAGACAAAGACAAGTTACGTACAACGAGTCCACTATCTTCTAGTGGTAAGGGGCGGATACGTATTGCCAGATCGTAACGCTCATTCATCAAATCTACTTTTCGATTGGTGGCTTCAACATGTAAACGCACTTTGGGATATTTCTTTAAAAAATCATTCAGCATAGTGCTGACATTCAAATGCAATAAATTCACAGGACATGAGATTTTCACTGTGCCTACAGGTTCTAAACTAAGCATTTCAATAGCTGCATCTGCCGCTTCAGCCTCAATAATCATGGCTTGGCAGTGCTGATAATAGACTTTTCCTACTTCTGTGACGGATACACTGCGTGTGGTTCGATTCAGTAACTTTACCCCTAAACGGTTTTCCAACTCAGCAATACGACGGCTGAGTAACGATTTAGTGATCATCAGTTCATTACTGGCCGCGGAAAAACCACCATACTCAATCACTTTAGCAAAATAATACAGGTCATTAAAATCTTTCATCTACAATCCCTGAACATCTAATTGTTCTTTTAGTATGACAATGTTTCCCATATTAGGTATTTTTTCACCTTTGTCATGAAATTAACATAGCAATCACCAGTTAATCCATACAAAAGGTAATAAAAATGTCTACTCCAGCAAACTTCAACGGTCAACGTCCTGTGATTGATCCAACAGATTCAGCGATGCTTTTAATTGACCATCAAAGTGGTTTATTTCAAACTGTAGGCGACATGCCGATGCCTGAATTGCGTCAACGCGCAGCAGCTTTGGCAAAAATTGCATCACTCGCCAATATTCCAGTCATTACAACAGCCTCTGTTCCTCAAGGTCCAAATGGTCCCTTAATTCCAGAAATACACCAAAATGCCCCACATGCACAATATGTAGCACGTAAAGGTGAAATTAATGCATGGGATAACCCAGACTTTGTCGATGCAGTCAAAGCGACAGGGAAAAAGACCTTAATTATTGCAGGAACCATTACTAGTGTATGTATGGCTTTCCCTGCGATTAGTGCAGTTGCTGAAGGTTATAAAGTTTTCGCAGTGATTGATGCTTCAGGGACATACACCAAAATGGCAGAGGAAATTACTCTTGCACGTGTGGTTCAAGCAGGTGTTGTACCGATGGATACTGCGGCAGTTGCTTCTGAAATCCAAAAAACATGGAATCGTGAAGATGCTCAGGAATGGGCTCAAGTCTACACTCAGATCTTTCCTGCTTATGCTTTGCTAATGGAAAGCTATGTGAAAGCGCAAGAAGTGGTTCAAAATAACGAAGTTTTAGACTCAAGTCGTTAATACTAAATCATAAGAAGTTTAGGGAATAAC
>NZ_QKVN01000026.1:0-62785 GCF_003231195.1 Acinetobacter sp. WCHAc060042 | reverse complement strand
CTATAGGGATCATTTTCGCATGACAAGCGATTTTTAAGAAATACCCACTCATTTGATTAAATAAGAAACAAAAACCTTATACTTGGCTTTTTCTCATTCAATTTCAGTCATTAAGCATCGTTTTGCGTCCATGATATTCTGAAGTCTTTGACTTTTTTGCTTGGTCAAAAGCCCCGTTAAAAGTGCATTAAAACATTGAAAACCTTGTGGAATATCTATGTCTAATGACTGACAATGTAAATAGGCCCAATCTTGATAACTTTGCGCCTGTAAACGGCTTTGGCTCAGCCACTCAAGTAAAATAATGCCCAGTGCGTAAAGATCAGTTTGTACTGTCTTTGCTTCACCATGAAATAACTCTGGTGCCATATAGCGTGGCGTTGCATTTATAGTTTGTTGATGTCCAGTTCCACCAATTGTTTGACTTTGCTCAAAATCAATCAATTTACATGTCGAACCTGCCAATAAAAAATGTGCAGGTTTTAAGTCAGCATGAATCCAGTCCATCTGATGTAATTCTTCTACAGCATTCAACATTTTGAAGATAATATGAATGACATGATCACAACTTAACTGACGCGGATCTCTTACAAGTAAAGGCGGCAGGTCTTTTAAAATAAGCGCAGCACTCACCTGCTCTGAATGAAACTCAAAATTTTCAAGAATTTGTACTTCAGGCAAAAACGTTGGTTGTGGCGAGATCGCAAGCGCATGCTGATAAAAGCTGAACTCCGCATTAAAACCATCAATAAGTACGGAATAACTGGATGCCAATTGAAACTTTAACCAATATCTCTGCCCTGCAACTTCAAAGCGATAAAGTCGTCTCCCCCAACTCAAACGCTGAGTCGGAGTATGAAGCGACAACTCGAGCGTGTTCAATTCTTGACGATCAAACTGCCAAGAATTCGGATTCATTCATTTCTGCCGTATTCAACTCAGTTAAGACTTCCAAACAATGCTGAATTGTTTTACCGACACGGGCATGTGTCTCAATCATTGAAATTTTAGGCCAAGTTGCACGCTCGCCTTCACGTTGTAGGAGCTTAAACAGATGTGGGCGTGGATTTTGTAACATATAGCTATAATGGCGTAGACCATATTTTCCCACAATATTTACATCGCCATAATAACGCTGATCAACCACACCATAGCCATGGTCCAGTAAACGACGGATCGGCGGGATATTACCTACACGTTCGCGGGCAAAGTCCATGACACCTTTACTAATTACTTTACCCTGCCGACGTACAATACGCTCAGGCCAGCTCAGCATGTCTTTACGGAAACGTGCTTCATCCGACTGCATAAAGGGCACGACATGTGGATTGACTTGGCTGGCAATTGTGTAATTTAAATTGTATAAACGCGCCATCTTTTCCTGAGGGAAATCACTACGCACACTACCATCCACCCAGCGCGTAGAAGACATATAGGGCGTATATAAACCATCATGTCGCTTACTGGTCAGTTTGACGGGTGGGAACAAAATTGGCACAGCACAGGACGCTAAGACAGCACTCCACACCAATAAATCCGGTGAAGTAAAAGTATTCATGATGCGTGCATTTTGTGAGGCATCATAAGGTGCAACCGCGACATTGTTGTATAGGCCTGACTGCTTAAAAGCCTCTTCAAAAGTCACATCACCTAAGTTCGCGATCAAAAAGCTTTTTAAATGCTTTACATCAGCCAAACCACCATTGCCTTTTAGAACTTCGCGAAAACCCCGAAATTGAAAAGCATCGGTAAAGAAGTTTTCACCATTTAAAATACCGAGCATTTCAACAGGCGTTGCCCGTCCTAGCATCGCTGTCATGATGGCTCCAGCACTCGAACCAGACAGTACTTTTGGCATCAGATCTTGTTCAAGCAAAGCCTTACATACACCTGTATGAAATAACCCCAAGGTTGCACCACCTGAAAACATCAGTGCAGGTTGTCCAAAGGCTTTTTGGCAATGTTGAAAAAATTCAATTTTTTGTTGTTTATCTAGACATTGGCAATCCGTAGATGCCACAAATGCTAAACCTAGGCTGACTTCATCAATATAGTCTTCAATAATTTTTTTGGTGCCCACATAAGTTGCTGTGAACAGCATAGGATGAGCAATATTGGCAATATCATAGCTTAAACCTTCACGCAGAAGGTACATTAGATCAGTCGTTCGTTTTTGTTGGCGATAGCGTTTCAACAATCCTAAGCGATGGGTAATCACTTCTGCATCAAAATAAGGTGAACAGTTATCATACTTCCACTCTTGCGCCCCTGATTCCTCATCAATCTTCAGCGCAATATTTTTCCACTCAGTATAATTTTCCGCCTGTGCTAACTGCTGCTTTAGTTTTTTAATGCGATAGGCTTGGTGCGGGTTGATTTCCCGTGTGAAATCTTTAAACAACATATTTGTCCTCACCCACTTTTTTTATTTTCCTAAAACATCATTAACATTGCCAGAGTTAGTCTAACGACTATGTGTAAATTATGGGAGTATTACAATTGCCATTTCAAGCCTAAAATTGGCAAATTAGTGCCATTTTAAGGGTTTGATGTGCCTAAATCGGGTGTTAATATCAACTCCAAGTGTAATTATAAACTGATTGATCATGGCAACTCTTGACCTACCCAACAATATCTTAGAAACACTATCGACTGTACTCCAACAGCTACAGCAAAGCCTTCCCGAAGTTAAACAAGCACCTGATTTCTCGGCGATTGCATTTAAATGGCAAAATGGTGAATTAAAAGCCATTCATCAACTCAAGCGTATCGAATTAAATGACTTAAAAGGGATTGAGCGTCAAAAAGAGAAAGTTTTACAAAATACTGAACAATTTCTCAATGGTTTACCTGCCAATGACGTCCTGCTCACAGGCTCTCGTGGTACAGGAAAATCCTCTATTGTGCGGGCTCTATTAACGGAATATGCAGAGCAAGGGTTAAGACTGATTGAAATTGAACGTGATGATTTATCTGAACTACCTGAGATTCAAAAGCTCATCGCAGAACGTCCTGAAAAATTTATTGTATATTGCGATGACTTAGCTTTTAACGCAGAAGATGAAAACTATCGCAGTTTAAAAAGTGTGCTGGATGGATCTTTGCAGTCTGGTTCTAGTAATTTTATTATTTATGCCACCAGTAACCGTCGTCATTTATTGCCCGAGTTTATGCATGAAAATACACCTGTAACTCGTGTCGATGTACCACAATATAACGAACTACACCCACAAGAAGCGATTGAAGAAAAAATTTCACTCTCTGATCGTTTTGGATTGTGGCTGTCTTTTTATCCAATGGATCAAAACTTGTATTTAGAAATCGTACAGCATTACTTATCAAAAGCTCAGATCAGCATGGATGACATGGTACGTGCTGAGGCATTGCGTTGGTGTCAGGCGCGTGGTCAGCGCTCTGGACGTGCAGCGTATCAGTTCTCTAAACATTGGATTGGTTCACAGCAACTCAAACAAATTTAATATTTTTGTTTAAATCAACAACACCCCAAAAATCTATATAACATTTGGGGTGCTGTAATCTAGTTACTAGAAAAAACCAAGTTTAATTTCAGTTTATTGATACTTGTCTAAGTTCGTTTCAGGTCCATCTTTCACAACTGCTTGCGCTTTTGCATAACTTTCCATTAAACACTTATATTCTGGGCAGATATGTTCAGAAATAATTTCAGCAAAACGAGAACCTTCTGGACGGTTCCAAGTGCGCATTAACTCAGCCACAATGGCGAAAGTATCAGTTGGAATCGCACCAGCTTGTGTAACACGAGCAATTGATGTATCCGTCGCCATCTTATTCCAATTACCAGAAGCATCTACAACACAATACACATTATAGCCTTCCTTACGTGCACTTACGGCTGGGAATGTCATACATACACTGGTCAGGGTTCCCGCAATAATCAAAGTTTTTCTACCTGTTTTCTTAATTTCATCAACAAAGCGTGGATTATCCCATGTATTAATTTGTCCAGTACGAGGAACATAAACTGCATGGGGTGCAAAATGGTGGATTTCAGGGATTAAAGGCCCATTTGGGCCGTCTGGCACAGAGGCAGTAGTAATCACTGGGATATTTAACAATGTTGCTGCTTTTACAATTGCAATGACATAATTTCGTAAATCAGGTACAGGCAAATCCCGTACTGTATTAAAAAGTCCACTTTGATGATCTATCAATAAAATAACTGAATCATCTGGATCTAACATTCCATTAGTTGCTGTCATGATAAACAACCTCTAATATTTTCTTCTAATTGTGTACCCCCATTGTTGCAATGGAAGTTCCTAAGACAGATGGACATATCATTAAAAGTTATAAAAATGATGCCCTATTTATTTAAAATAACTATATCTGTCTTTTATATAAACTAATCAATAAAACTCCCTTCAGAAAGAACATTCATGTTCTCTCTTGTAATTTTTACAGTCAATTTGGATAAACCCCGACCAATTTAATCAAACAGTAAATTCAAATTAAATTGTTGTAAGTTATTTATTTAATATCAAGCAAGACCTTTGAAAAATAGATTTACAAATCACTTTAGAAACCACGTGACTTCAATATTCTTCCTTAAAATCAATAATCATGTGCTCTATACGCAAATATCATTAGCACGAGTCAAATCCAAGCGCATAAGTCAAGGCAAGATACATATTCCAAACAAGACCAACCCTTTTATTTCAGCCAAGCCCAACATGAGCCAAAGTTCACACAACCTATTTATATACCTCATTCGGTTAGATCCACTTTATTGAAACAAATAAAAAAGCCCAATAAAACAAATTGGGCTTTTAAGTGTTTCAATGAAATCTTTAAACTTCACTTGGGTTGGTGAGTTCCGTCATCGGCCAACGCGGCGTAGTGGTTACTGCAAGTCCATCTTGCTGCCCTGCTTTTAAGCGCTGATAGCCCGCGAAAGCAATCATGGCCCCATTATCTGTACACAGTGCAGGCTCCGCATAATAGACTTGAGCGCGAACCTTGGTTAAATCTGCCTCCAAACGTTCCCGTAAACGTTTATTGGCACTGACACCACCAGCAATCACTAAACGCTTTAAACCTGTTTGTTTCAGTGCTTTGACTGATTTTTTCACTAAAGTATCCACGATGGCTTCTTGGAAACTCGCCGCAATATCTGCATCTCGGTTTTCGTCACCTAATTTTTTCATTTGCACAGATACGGCTGTTTTTAAACCACTAAATGAAAACTCTAACCCCTGATGCAACATTGGACGCGGGAAAGCAAAAGCATTCGGGTCGCCTTGCTCAGCCAGTTTTGAAATATTCGGGCCACCTGGATAAGGTAAACCCATCATTTTCGCCACTTTATCAAAAGCTTCACCAGCGGCATCATCAATAGATTCGCCTAAAAGCTCGTATTGACCAATACCATAAGCGGCCATGAGCTGAGAATGCCCACCTGAAACCAAAAGTGCCACAAAAGGAAATTCAGGTGGTGTCGCTGATAAAAGCGGAGCCAACATATGTCCTTCCATATGGTGTACGCCAATTGCAGGTTTATTTAAGGCAAAAGCCAAAGTCCGACCAAATAATGCACCTGTCATGAGTGCGCCCATCAGCCCTGGACCACGTGTATAGGCTACAGCATCTATTTCAGATTTATGCACCCCACTTTCCTCAAGTAACTGATTTATGAGGGGAATAAGTTTACGTACATGATCGCGTGAAGCCAACTCAGGCACCACACCACCATACTCTGCATGCAGTTTAATTTGGCTGTACAGCACTTGCCCACGCAAACCCAACTCGCTGTCATAAAGGGCAAGTCCTGTTTCATCACAAGATGTTTCTAAGCCTAAAACGATCATTAAACTGCCTATAACCTGTATCAAATCTATTGCGTGAACCATTATAGACTTGTGGTATGAGATGTAAATGAGTAAAATACTGACCTTCACTTGTGATCATGGGCAATATCGCCCTGATCTTATCCATAACTTAATGAGGATTCTTCATGCCACAAGTTAAATTGAAAGAAGGCGAACCAGTAGACGTAGCTATCCGTCGTTTCAAGCGTTCATGCGAAAAAGCGGGTGTTTTGGCTGACGTTCGTAAGCGCGAATTCTACGAGAAACCAACTCAAGAACGTAAGCGCAAAAAAGCTGCTGCTGTTAAACGCTACCAAAAGAAATTGGCGCGTGAATCAGTACGTACTACTCGCCTTTACTAAGATTAATTTGTGATTGACTGTCTGGACTAAATAATGACTACTTTAAAAAGCCAAATAACTGAAGTTTTGAAAGCCACTATGCGTGCTAAAGAAATGGATAAGTTAACGGTAATTCGTGGTCTACAGGCAGCAATTAAGCAAATCGAAGTCGATGAGCGCAAAGAACTTGACGACGCTCAAGTTCTTGCGGTCATTGAAAAACAAATTAAACAACGTAAAGAATCGATCAAAGCCTTTGAAGGTGCTGGTCGAGAAGATTTAGCTAGTAAGGAACAAGCCGAACTTGAGGTTTTATCTCAATTTCTACCAGAAGCTATGACTGAGGAAGAACTTGATTCCATGATTGCGCAAACGATTGCAGCGCAAGAAGCTACTAGCATGAAAGATATGGGTAAGGTGATGAATTCTCTGCGTCCGCTCATAGCCGGGCGCGCCGATCCTTCTCAAGTTTCAGCTAAAATTAAAGCAAAACTGGCTTAATTTAAAAATCTTTAAATCCATTACGTTGAACTGACCCTTAAAAAGGCAGTTCAAAGTTTACTTGTCATAAAAATAATTCTCTCAAATCTTCTCTCTTTTTTATTTTCAAACCATTATCAATCTCTAATCTACCCCGTTCAACACACTACTTTTGCAGCTCAGTTTGGATTAAGCTCTAAATTGTCGATCTTTCTGCATTTGCGTTAAACGCATTTTAATTGTTGCAGACATCGACTCATTATCTTTCGCTAAACGCTGCGCATGCAATAGTGACTTAATTCCCTCTTCCTCAAAGCCCGACCAAAATTGTACCTCAGCCCGGTACCGCAAAACATTAACAGTATGCATTGGAGATTGCTTATCTAAGCTCGCTGCTTGTTGCATCAGGCGCCATGCACTTACATCTCTAGGATTGGTATTTAGGAACCGATTTAACACAGGTTGTGCCAGTTCAGGTCGTTTTTGCTGAATATACACTTCCGCTAACTTATAATTTAAAGCACGATTTTCAGGCATGATACTCGCAGGTGATTGGATCACTGCTAAAGCCTCATTCACCCGATTTTGCCCAAGTAAAATATCGGTCTGAATCAAGGTTTGCAAATTATGTAATCTTTGATGCGACTTTGCTTGATCTAATACTTGTTGAGCAAGCTTATAATCACCCTGTTTCACATAAAAACTAGCCAAAGCTAGCTCTGCTGCATAATTGTTCTGGTTTACTAACGTCTGTAATTGCTGCTCTGTGGCTTGATTGGAAGCGACCAAGGTGTATAACTTTAGGATTTCAAAGTCTTCATCACGCCAAGAAGACTTCACTTTAGGCAGCTGATTTGCTCTGAGCCTCGCTTCACTCATTCGTTCCGTTGTCAGTGGATGTGTGAGCCAAAAGTCAGGCAAAAAGCTCACTCGACTAGTCGCACGATGCATCACTTCAAAAAAGTCAGCCATACTCTGCGGGTTATAACCCGCACCATACATATATTGCATACCTATACGGTCAGCTTCACGCTCTTGGTTACGACTATAGGACAACTGCTTGTCCATCATCGCAGCCTGTGTACCCACCATCACAGCAGAACCCACATCCCCATCTGCTTTTGAAGCAACCAAAGCACCCACCAAAATACCAGCCAAAGCAAGTAAGCCCTGCCCCTTAAATGCTTCCTGTGAACGACTATAGTGGCGCTGTGTGACGTGCGCAATCTCATGTGCCATAACACCCGCCACTTCGTCCATATTATTGGCATTGGTGATCAAGCCTGCATTTAATGCAAACAAACCACCTGGGACTGCAAAAGCATTAATTTGTGGATCATCTATCACAACCAGACCGATCGGCTGTCCAAGTTGAGTTTGACTCAAAATATTGGAAAAAGCCTTCAACAATTGATCTTCCAACCAAGTGTTTTGCATAACTGGAAGCTGACGGTGCACTTCACGATAGACTTTCTCTCCAATATAACGCTCGTTATATTGGTCAATAAAACCTATACCTGAACCAATTTCAGGTACATTGAATTGGGGCGCAGTTGTTGAGAATTGATTTTCTGCAAAACCAACAGTCGAAATTAGACTTAAACTGTATGCACACAGAAAACGTTTCAACCCTCACCCCAACTTTGTTTAAAGGAATAAAATCACTATAACATTGATAATTGAATGAAAATGCAATGAAGTGTTATCAATTTTTTATTTAAATTCAGGGTTCACCAGATATTGTGGCTGATCTCCATCCAAAGCTTTTACTAAGTTTTGATACGCTAATTCTGCCATCTTTTTACGAGTTACTTCTGTTGCAGAGCCAATATGTGGCAAAGTGACGACATTCGGCAATTGAAACAGACCAGAATCTTGCAAAGGCTCTTTATCATAGACATCCAGACCTGCTGCAAAAATTTGCTTTTGTTCTAATGCTTGAATCAATGCTTGCTCATCCACCACCGCACCGCGAGAAACATTGACAAAAACCGCATGCGGTTTCATTTTCTCAAAGGCTTTAGCATCAATCAAATGCTTGGTATGTGCATTCAAATCAACGGCTACCACCACAAAGTCAGACTGCACCAGCAGCTCATCCAACCCACAGAAACGCGCATTTAAGGCTTGTGCTAATTCTAATTTTTCATGACGACCATGATATAAAATATTCATGTTAAAACCATGAAAACCTCGACGTGCTATCGCAGCACCAATATTCCCCAAGCCAATAATTCCCAAGTTTTGTCCAAAAATTTCTTGACCAAACTGTGCTTGACCTACGGTTCTTAGCCATTGTCCAGTTTTGGTCCATTGATCTAAATAGGGCACTTGACGCGCTGCACTCATCAATAGAGTAAAAGCCAAATCTGCTGTCGCATTGGTTAACACATGTGGCGTATGGCTCAGCCAAACTTTTGCTTGATTAAGATAGCTCAAGTCATAGTTATCATAACCAACACTGACACTAGATATAATTTTGAGCTGTTTCGCAGTTTCTAGGTTATTTTGATTGAGTACGCGCCCTGCGCCAATCATGCCATCCGCATCCGCAACTTGCTCACGGATTTGCATATTAACATCACCCTCTTTCGGGTTGATGACCACCACGTGATAACGCTGCTTTAGGCGCTCCAATACTTCTGTATCAATTTGACTAAAAACAACGACTTTTTGCTTCATATCTATTCCGTACCGGGTTGTTTTACTCGCATCATTTGCCACAGCTCTTTTTTCAACAAAGACTGATCCAGCATTTCTTGCAAACTTGCTACTTGTGTGAATTTTACACCATTAGCATTTGGTATGGCACCCAGTGCAATGACTGTCTTACCCTGACTTAAGCCATCAAAGAAACCTTGGATATAACTTTGCACGCCACGCCCATCTTGTAAATTAAGCAAAGGGAATGGCCAATTCAACGCATACTTTTGCGCAGGTAAAGCTTGTACGATATTTTGCCAAAGTTGTTGCTGCTCGGCACTCAATGAAGAAGCATCTATGACCAAAGCACAATGCGCCAAGGTAATCGCCTGCAACTGAAAAGCATCAACATGCATTGTCTCTCGGACAATCTCTTCTTTGAGCGCTGTAACAACTTCTTGTTGGATCGGCTGTGTTACAATTTCAGCAGATGGCGTTGGATGCGGATTCTTTTTTTGAATCAGCGGACGTTCAATGGTTATTTCTGCATTGGGTTGAACCTGAGGCACAATAATTTCAGAAATACGTTCCGCACTGTTTTGATCTCTCCAAATCGAAGGTGCAACATTTTGTTGAGACGGCAGTGATCGCGGAACCCATAAATCAATTCCTAAACCTGCCAAAACCTCACGCTGATGCCCGATCATCTTTTCACTTCACCTACCGATCAATGCTTATTCTAACGACAAATGCCCAGAGATGCTTTGCTTTTCACACGGTATTGCATACTCAATAGGCAAATACTGCCCCCATAAGTCTCCAATCTACTAAACAATCATCAAGCGGTTTTTCTTCTGCATTTGCTCAACGATCTCTTCACTATCAAAACCAAGACGCCAATAGAGCAACTCCAAAACATCTTGCTCATCTTGAGTAATGATGCGGTCATTCCACAAACAAATTTCAGCCACCCCCAAAATGCTTAAACGATCTCGGAGTAGAAGCCCAGCCATATCATTTAAAATTTCTGCCAAATCAATCGGCTCATCTGAAATTTCTGCATATTGCTCCAACTCTTGAAGGGTCAGAACCCGACGTAAAATTTTCTCACGTACTTCCAACTGTGTTTCACTATTGATTTGCTGTACATGCAACAGCGCATCAATCAAGCGCACAATCTGCGGTTTAACTTCATCCAGTGCGGCTGGCGTATGCACAGGCAATAGATTCAATTCAAATTTAACCCGTTCTAGCAACAAAGCATCCAAAAGACCGATTTCCCCATCCTCTTGAATAATTCTCGCCAGTTTCAGTAAAAACTGACGTGCAATCGTGGCAGGCATCCCCCCAATATTTAGACAGGCCTCATGGAAAATAGAAATGTGCACACGTCCATCAAGATTTAATAGTGAGTCAACAATGGCACGACTGACTTCCGCTTCAGCAGGGATAAATTCACGAAACTGGCGAATCATGAGAATCGCGACCATTAATTCTCGCGAACCTGTTGCAGTCTGTAACGCACGCTGAATCAACTCTGGACGTTCAATATGTGCACGTACTTCAGGGTTCAATGGTTTAATCGCATCTTTAATCGCAAAACTAATAGGGGATAGTCGTAGCAAAGGTAAAGGTTGTGGAGACGTCCACGGTGCTTGAAAGTCAGTATATTGCTCCTCTAAGGACCGAAACAAACCAAACAAAGGACGATTACGTAATTTCTCTAAATTTTCGAGTTGTATATCTTGTACCAAATTCGGATTCATTTCATAAATACGCTCTTCAATACTTGGATGAATATTCATCCAGCTCTGAGCGCTTAAAGAGTTAGCAAAACACATATGTGCAATCGACTCGGAATATTCACTATGAATTTGCGAGCCTGCATGATGCACATAAATCCGCATTAGTGTTTGAATATTGGCATCGTTTTGCATCAGGCGGCGCGTTTTCATGTCATTTTTTAGAGTTCGCCCGCCCAAGGTCAAAAACTTGATACAACGTGTGACCAATACACCTAAACTGCCCACCAACCAAATTACACCACCTGTTGCAACAAATGTCGTCTCAAAACCTTGTGACTTTTTATGATGAGTTGAAAAGCCTAATTTAGCAATTTTACTGCCCCACTGACTAAAGGTGGTTAAGGCACTATATAGAATTTTCAGACGTGTATTTTCTGCTGTTTCACCTGATAGAATTTGGTTAAATTCATGATTTAACAGACCAGTCAGCTCAAGCTCATCGAGGTTTTGTAAGGCACCCCATGTTATAATAATTGCAATATTTTTCGGCTCAAAACCCGCAGTCAATGCATTGACCCCTACTTCATCAGGCAAAACATAGATCGCAGGGGTTTCTATTAAAAAAGTATCTGCTAATTTTTCAGTAATTTTCAGCGCAATACTTTCTTCAGGCGTGCTTTCAATCAAACTTAAACGTCGTGCACGCAGTTGCTTTGCTAAACTATGTCCCCCTGAGCGAAACACATACAATTCATAAACAACTGAATAGCCCATTATGAGGAGCAATACACCAATTAAGTAAACACTCAAGCTGTGCCAAAAAATGCTTTGGCTCGGGTCAAAGTAAAAAACGAGAAGACCAACCACCGTATTTAAAATAAACAATGACAAGAGCACTGCAAGCATACAAATACTCGCAGACCACAACATATTTTTATTCTTTATGATTGAATAACTTACACCTTTCAATGTAAATCCCTTTTCTTACATTGCCTAATCAAATCCATCATAAATGAAAAAAGCGGGAAACTCCCGCTTTTCTCCACGCTAAATCGCTTAGACTTCTTTTACACCCGTCAAATCAACAGAAGCTGCATCAATATTGACGTCAATATAACTGTCTTTTTTCTTCGATGTTTCGCGACGTTTCGCTTGTAATTCATTTAAATATGCTTCATCAATACCGCCTGCAACATATTTACCATCAAATACAGAGCAATCAAACTCTTTCAAATCAGGCACTTTACTGGTACGCACAGCCGCTTTTAAGTCTTCCAAATCTTGGAAAATCAAACGATCAGCACCAATAATTTCACGAATTTCTTCCACACTGCGATCTGATGCAATGAGCTCATCTTTCGCAGGCATATCAATACCGTAGACGTTTGGGTATTTCACCATTGGTGCAGCAGAAGCAAAGAAAACTTTTTTCGCACCCGCATCACGTGCCATTTGGATAATTTCGTTACACGTAGTACCACGTACAATTGAGTCATCTACCAACAGTACATTTTTACCTTGGAACTCTAGTTCAACAGGGTTGAGCTTTTGACGCACTGATTTTTTACGTAGTTGCTGACCTGGCATAATGAAGGTACGGCCAATATAACGGTTCTTCATAAAGCCTTCGCGGAACTTCACGCCTAACATATTTGCAAGTTCAAGCGCTGAAGTACGTGAAGTATCAGGAATTGGAATCACCACATCAATGTCATGCTCTTCACTCCACTCCGTCAGGATTTTCTGAGCAAGTTTTTCGCCCATTTTTAAACGTGCTTTGTAGACTGAAATACCATCAATGATTGCATCTGGACGAGCAAAGTACACGTATTCAAAAATACATGGACGATATTCAGGCGCTTCAGCACATTGCTTTGTAAACATCTGACCTTTCGAGTCGATAAAGATCGCTTCACCTGGGGCAATATCACGCTCAACCTTAAAGCCAAGCGCCGTAATAGCAACTGATTCAGATGCAATGATGTATTCCATCCCAGCATCAGTTTCCCGCGAGCCATAAATGAGTGGACGAATACCATTTGGATCACGAAAACCCACTAAACCGTGGCCTGTAAGCATCGCAACTACAGCATAACCACCTTTACAACGCTGATGTACTTTGCTAACTACGTGGAAAATATCGTCTGCCGTAGGCATCAATTTACCGCGTTTTTGTAGCTCGTGTGCAAACACGTTTAACAGCACTTCCGAGTCTGAATCTGTATTCATATGACGTAAGTCTGTTTTGAACAGATCATCATGAATTTCTTCAGCATTGGTTAAGTTACCATTATGCGCTAACGTGATCCCATAAGGTGAGTTCACATAGAAAGGCTGCGCTTCAGCGCTGCTCGATGAACCCGCCGTAGGATAACGTACATGGCCAATACCGTAATTACCTTGTAATGCACGCATATGGCGAGTATGGAACACATCGCGAACCATGCCATTGTCTTTACGTAAAAATAAACGACCTTCGTGGCAGGTTACTATCCCAGCTGCATCTTGCCCACGATGTTGTAACATCGTTAATGCATCAAACAACATTTGGTTAACAGCTGATTTACCAGCTATACCAACTACTCCACACATAGCAACCTCGCAGACAAGCTAGGATTAATAAAAAGGATTATTTGTTGACTCACCCTGCCCCTCAGCATTTTTCGAGGAAATTTTAGGTGAAGAATCTGAAGATACATGTGCATCTTCAGACTTGATATGTGACATAGCCTCATTGGCCGCTTCTTTTGAAAGCTGCATCGCAAAAGGCGCGTAAGGCAAAAGTGTTTGTACAAACTTGGATTGTTTCCAATGTGGAGACGTTTCTACCCAAGATCCCACACCTTGCATCGTAATCAGAACAATTAACAACCCTTTTAAAGAACCAAACGCACCACCGGCTAAACGATTCAAAGGTCCGAGTTTTAAGCTCTTTAAGATGTTGTTGAGTAATGCCGTGACGAACCACGTCAAAACCACAATAACCAATACAATAAATGCAAAAGCTGCAATTTTTTGAACCACTGGATCTTCACTGAGTGAGACCATCGAAGGTGCTAGGACAGTTGCAAATTTCGCACCTAAAATCAGTGCTAGAATCCATCCTATCAAGTTCGCAAAGGCTTTGACAAATCCTTGACGCAAACCGTTAAGCCCTCCAATGAGCAATATAATCAATATGAAGATATCAATGGCATTCATGTTGTTTTCAGTGCGGCGACGCAGTCTTGAATTAAAGCTGGCCCTGTATAGATGAGGCCACTATAAACTTGTACAAGGCTTGCACCTGCATTTTGTTTTGCAACAGCCTGCTCACCCGATAAAATTCCACCCACACCAATCAACGGAATTTGACCCTTCAAAGCATCAGCAAACGCTTTTAAACACGCTGTACTTTTTTCAAATACAGGTGCACCAGACAAACCACCTGCTTCATCACCAAACGGTAAGTTTTCCACACCCTCGCGTGATAAAGTCGTATTGGTCACGATCAGGCCATCAATTTTAAACTGAAGCAATTGTTTCGCAATAAACTGAATATCTTCCGCTTCCAAATCTGGAGCAACTTTAAGCACCAAAGGCACATAATGTTGTTGCTCTTCTGCGAGTTCCAGTTGACGTTTTTTCAACGTTTCTAACAATTCTGTCAGCGCATCGCCACTTTGTAGACTACGTAGGTTTTTAGTGTTTGGAGAGGAAATATTGACAGTAATATAAGAGGCATAGTTATAGACTTTTTCTAAACAAATCAAATAGTCATCTACTGCTTTTTCAACTGGAGTATCGGCATTTTTACCAATATTAATGCCCAGAACACCTTTAAATTTTGCTGCTTTGACATTTTCAATCAGTTGGTCCACGCCATCATTGTTAAAACCCATACGGTTAATAATAGCTTTGGCTTGCGGAACACGAAACAAACGTGGCAAAGGATTCCCTGCCTGAGGACGTGGGGTAATGGTACCAATCTCAATAAAACCAAAACCCAAACCTGCCAGTGCGTCAATATAAGCACCATTTTTATCTAGACCAGCAGCCAAACCCACAGGATTAGGGAACTCGATGCCCATACATGTCACCGGTTTAGCCGCTATATTTTGACGCATTAAGCCTAGCTTATGCGTTGATTTCAATAGCGATAGTGTTAGCTCATGTGCACGCTCTGGTGCTAAGGTAAACAACAAAGGGCGGGCAAGAGAATACAACATATCTGTAAAAGTCTACTGCTTTTTAAGTCGCCATATTATAGGCATAGCCTAGCTAAAACACCATGCTTCGTCTGGCTTTATTTTTAGCGATTATTTCACGCTCGCCGATAATTTAATCTGCCCTGCGTCTGAGACCAACTCCATTTTTTCAATACTCAAACCATTTTGCGTCAGTTGGGTCAAAAAGTTGGCCAACACCACATAGTTTGCATGGCTTACGACCAACTGAATTTGTTCAGCATTTTGCTGTGAAGTAACCGATAAGCCTTGCTGCTGGGCGATACGCTGTATTTGCTCCATCGGGGTCAATTGACCATCAGAACTTGACTTCATGGTGACTGCATTGCTCTGCATCCATGTCATGGTTTCCTTGAGCTGATTCACGCGTTTTTGCTGTTTCTCTGCCGCAGCATGGGTATACCAAAGTGCAGCCCCTATCGAGCTCACCAAGACGAAAACGACCAAGAAGATAGCCAATATACGGTCGCGCGGTGTAAGACGGTCAAAATAAACACCGATTACCTCTAAACGCTGATCGAAAACTGTTTGTAAATTTTGCATGGCTTTCATTATTGTATTTTCACCATTCCAATGGCCCCACCCGTAGTCGGCTGGATATTGCCTAATTCAACCTGAAAACCTTGTTGGTTCAGTTGCTGAGTAAGTGCTTGCAAAGCGTCTGCCGAATTTGCCTTCAATTGCATATTCAAAGTATTCGCTTCATATACCACCTGATTGGCCACAATTTGCTGTTGCATCAATACAGGACCAACTCGACTAAGCAAAGATAAAGCTTGTGCATCAGCTTGTTTATTTATTTTTAGCTGGTATTCAAACTGACTTCGTAACGTTTGCTCGGTCACAGGATAATTCGCACCAAACCAATACTTAAATTGATCGACAGCTTGAACCGCAACTTGGTCTGCTATTTTTTTGTTTTGATACCAACGAGTTGTATCATAAGCGAGTTGCGTCACAATCAATGCAACCAAGACCACAGCACAGACTTTCCAGTAACCTCCTGAACTGCTCTGCTCTTTAACTTTAGGTAACACATTCCACGGATGTTGCTTTGCTCTTGGCAAGGCAACCCACTCATAGTGAAAAGACTCTAGCTGCTCCTGTGTCACACGGGCACTTAGACTGTGCATGTGTGAAGCAGTAAAATTACAAATTTTATATTTTTGCTCAGGCGCTTGATAATCTAAGAACACCGAAAGATCATCAATCGAGCCACCCAACCATGTATTAGAACGAAATAACAAGCGTTCTTCAATACAGCCCAGTATAACCTGTTCTGCTGTCGGTTCTGGCAGAATCAAAAAGTCTGGTAATAGACTCACCAATTTCACAGGAATTAAGCTAAGTGCATGTTGCAATGTTTCTAAGCGATGATTTGCAATACCTAATACCGTTAACTGCTCAGGCGCTTGAAAGTGGTGTAGAACCTTCATCTGGTCAATTGAGCTCAGCACATATTCTTCGAGCAAATATCTCACCCCTTCAGCACCCAATTGTTTGTATTGAGCCTTAGGTATGTTTTGCTGAATCATTTGCACATCTCGACTTGGAAAGAAAACGGTTGCTTCCTCACCATGATGAGCTTGTATATCTTGGATCAATTGCTCAAGTGTATAAGCAGTTTGCCATCTTTCCCCTGTAGACCAGTGCCATGTTCCATCGGCTTCGGGCATCCAAATTTGCAACATGTATTATATTCTGCCGTTTGAATTATTTTTTATATACTAGGTATAAATGCTTTTGTTTGTGTCGACAAGCCCTCTGCAATGACTGCTTGCTCATAAATACGAACTTCTGCCAAAGCATAAGGGTTAAATGATTCTGTTACCAAAATAGATGCTATATGTGCCACCACATTCATATGACATACCACAACAATAGACTCATAGGGTAAATGTGACAACCACTCAACCGCAACCTTAGCATCGTCATCGGGTTTAATAGTATTACACACCACGACAGGCACATCAGCAAAATGCTGTTTAATGTGCGCCAAGGTTTCCTGTGCTCGTAACAAAGGGCTCACGACAAATACATCTGGTTGAATACGTGACTTTAAAAAGTCACCAGTCTGTTCAGCTTGTGCATGCCCTCTTTCTGTCAATGGTCGCTTGCTATCATTCCCCATCATCGGTGGTGCAGCTTCACCATGACGAACTAAAGTCAGTTGCATAAAAAATCCTTATTCAAATCCTGATTATTTTAATTAATTTTTATGACAATACTGTCACTTTGGACATTCAAAAGTCCATTTTATCAGCCTTTTTCTATCATTTTAAACTTCATGATGTGGTAAAACGAATTCCACATCACTTCGATGTCCATTTTTCATCAATGAAAGCGCAATTGTCATTGGCGGTGCATTTTCAAATATCACACTGTATAACGCGCTAGTAATCGGCATATACACATCCAACTCTTCGGAGCGCGCTTTCACTTGCACAATGGTATTGATCCCTTCTGCCGTTTGTCCGAGTTCAGTGGTTGCCTGTTCCAAACTCTTGCCCTGCCCCAATGCAAACCCTACTTGATAATTGCGACTGAGTGGACTGCTGCAGGTTGCAAATAAATCCCCCACACCAGACAAGCCCAAGAAAGTGAGTGGGTTCGCCCCTAACTTGACAGCAAAACGGCTCATTTCAGCTAAAGCACGTGTCAAAATCATACTCTTGGTATTTTCACCGACTTTATAGGCTGCCGCCATACCCATTGCAACCGCATAAATATTTTTAAGCGCACCGCCCAGTTCGACCCCATGCACATCATCACTAGCAAAAACACGAAATAATGCACTATGTAATGCTTGTTGCACTGCATATCGCACTAGCTCGGACTCGCTTGCAATCACTGTTCCGGCTGGTTGCCCCGCGACAATTTCCTTGGCCAAATTTGGACCAGACAATACCCCATAAGGCACTTCAGGTAACTCAGAACGAATAATATCACTCATAAAACTAAAGGTATTGGCTTCGATACCTTTGGTCAAAGACACCACCGCTTGCGAAGTAATAAACGGTTTGATTTGTTTGAGGACATCACGAAAAGAATGACTTGGAATCGCCACTAAAATAATGTCGCGATCACGAACCGCCTCTTCTATATTTGAAACTGCACGC
Organism: Acinetobacter sp. WCHAc060042; assembly: GCF_003231195.1. Classification (NCBI taxonomy): domain Bacteria; kingdom Pseudomonadati; phylum Pseudomonadota; class Gammaproteobacteria; order Moraxellales; family Moraxellaceae; genus Acinetobacter; species Acinetobacter sp. WCHAc060042. The sequence goes on along the minus strand of NZ_QKVN01000026.1, from coordinate 44,385 downwards.
AAACCATCTTCCAATTTAAAATCAGGCAAATAGCGTTTATTCACATGCGTCGCATTGATATCCGCCGCAACGGCTTCATCACGAATCCAAATCATAGTATCGCAACCATTACGAACAGCCGTATTTGCCATAGCAGTACCAAAACTACCACCGCCCAAAACCGTAATACGTAGTGCTGTTTTTTGATTCACTGCTACAGGTTCAACCAAATCTGAAAACTTTAACTCTGACATTATTTTTATATCCTAAAATGGAACTATTGATTCCAATAACTTACGTAATCTTGGGTTTGAATCTCAGCACGTGGAGGAATCGCTTTAAATGCTGTACCAATGTATAAAATACCTGAAATCAAATCATCTGCGGTGAGGCCTAAAGCCTTTTTTAAATATTCCGATTCCACCACTGCTCCACTACGCCACATACTTGAAAAGCCTTGCGCCTGTAATGACAAAATAAAGTTTTGAATCGCAGCACCACTACTTAAAGTCTGCTCAAAATAAGGGACTTTCGGGTGTTGTTGAAACTTGGTTAAAGCCAATACCAATAAAGGCGCACGAAAAGGATGATTTTTGACCCGATCCAACTGTGCCACTTCCGTTTCACCTAAATCTGCCAAGGCTTGTGACAAAAGCTCACCAAATGCCTCACGCTGATCTTCAGCGATTACAATAAAACGAGTCGGTTTTAAACGATGGTGGTCAGGTGCAGTCAAGGCAGCTTGAAAGGCCCGTTCTAATTGTTCCGCATTCGGTGCAGGTTCGACTAAATGTCCAAGCGATTGACGTTGATGCATATTTTGATGAACGATATCTACTTCGAGTTCCGTCATTGGGTGCTTAATCTTTCAAATTAAAAAATACGTTTTAGATTAGCATACTCTGAAAAGTTTGCTCTAGCGCTTCGTTATGAAATACCCATTTTCAGCAAAACTTATTTTTAAAATCCAAAAATCTTATAGAAATGTATCGAAAAGACCATATTTTTCGTACATTTCTTTCACCTTAGACTCTAAAAGCTATGTTCAAATACAACCATTCATTTATTAAACACAACTGGGCTACGAAAATGAAAAAAAATATCGTTATGGCTGGAACAGCTGCTGTGATACTTCTTCTGAGTGCTTGTGCATCAACGCCAAGTAACTCTCTCGCTATACAAAAAGCAGATAATCAATACGAAGTTACAGGTATTGGTAAAACTGCATTGATTGCAAAAAACAACGCGATTGAAGCAGCAGCGAAAACTTGCGGTTCTAAAGCAACGGCGATTGTGAGTGATGAAAAAACTGAATATCAAGGTGCTTTAAAAGGCGTAGTGAGTGACGAAACTGGAAAAATGATTCAAGCAGCCGCATCTGTACTAGGCTCTATTTCGGGTACAAATTCAGGCATTAACCAAGACAGTGACTATCAAACAGTCCTGACTTTTTCTTGTAAAGCAAAATAAAGATGCCATAAAAAAACCGCTCATCTGAGCGGTTTTTTTACACCAATCACTTCAAACGATTAGCAATAGCCGTCTAAACGTGTCAAGGGAAGTTTTTGCCCAATGGCTTTTTCAATTTCTGGGAGATAGAACGCATCATCTTCAGATAAGAAACTGATACTCACACCACGCGTACCTGCGCGACCTGTACGACCAATACGGTGTACATAGTCATCCGACTGTTCAGGTAAAGTGAAATTCACCACATGCGATACACCATCTACATGGATACCACGACCCGCAACATCAGTTGCAATCATAATATTATGTTGACCATTTTTAAATTGATCTAACATTTTCAAACGTTTGTCTTGTGCAATTTCACCAGACAACATCACTACTTTATAGCCATCACGCTTTAAGTTGTCATACAGCTTACGCACTTGATCACGACGATTGGCGAAAATCATAACTTTTTCAATTGGCTCATCGCGTAGAATGTCTTGTAGCAATTTATATTTATCAGATTTTGCGACCATGTACACACGTTGCTCAACATCGGCATTGGTTTTCTTTTCTGGCTCAATTTCAACAGTTACAGGTTCAAACAACCATTGCTGTGCAAGGTTTAAAACATCGTAACTAAACGTTGCAGAGAACATCAAAGTCTGACGTTGTTCCTTGCGCGGTGAGAAACGGACAATACGTTTGACTGAAGGAATAAAGCCCATATCCAATAAGCGATCGGCTTCATCAATAACCAAAAACTCAATTTGGTCGAGCCAGACTTCTTTTTGCTCAACAAAGTCAATCAGACGACCAGGAGTTGCAACCATAATATCGACTGGTTTTTTATCAAGTTGTGCTTTTTGTTTATCAAAATCAACACCACCCAACAAAGTCACGACATTTAAATCGGAGAATTTCGTGAGTTCTTTGGCATCACTTTCAATTTGTAGTGCAAGCTCTCGCGTAGGTGCCAAAATTAAAGCACGTGGTTCACCACGATAACGTTGGCCTTGAATCGGGTTATTTAGCAAATCGTTAATTACGCTCACTAAAAATGCAGCCGTCTTCCCTGTTCCTGTTTGTGCACGACCAATTGCATCATGTCCTGCCAAAGTGAATTTTAAAACCTTTTGCTGAATAGGCGTCATATCCTTAAAACCTAAAGCATCAATGGCTTGTTTCAGTTGAGGATGTAAATTTAAGGTTTCAAAACCTGATGACATATATGTGCGCTCTGACGGAAAATCACGAAAATCGAATCGTATTATAAACAAAAAACGCCCCAATTTACATTGGGGCGTTTTTAAGTACTATCAGACGATTAGTCTAAAGGTTGTACTTCTTCAGCTTGGAAGCCTTTTTGACCTTTTACAACGCTGAATTCAACGCGTTGGCCGTCACGAAGTGAACGGTGGCCGTCGCCTTGGATAGCACGGAAGTGAACGAATACATCGTCACCGCCATTGCGTTGGATAAAGCCGAAGCCTTTAGTGTCGTTGAACCATTTAACTACGCCTTGTTCACGAGCTGTCATAAGTTAATCCTCATTGTATTTAAAAGAAGGACCACCCGGTGTTGCAAACAGCAGACCAAACAAGGTTTAAAAATATTTATTATTTCTAAGCTTGTAATCATTCTGTATAACTATTAACAAAATCCCGGTTACATCCATTTGTAAAATAGGCGTTAAAACAATTTATAGTTGTATTAAATCCCAGTACGCGACGAGCTTAACATGGGTTAAAAACAATTCATACCCTTTTTTTGATTAATCGTCTTTTTTAATTCAGCATATTTTTTAACTAGTTATTTGTAATTTTTGATATAGCGACTATCGGCCTATAAAATATGAAATAGTTGGGTTTTGGCACTGAATTTGCTAATATTTCTATCCGCCTAAATGTTGTAAAACTTAGCCTAACTATATGAGTAATATTGAACAAAATATCAACATTATTGATGCAATAGGACAACCTTGCCCTATGCCTTTGTTGTTGCTTAAACGCGCACTCAAAAAGAGCACTCATCAACATTTGCTGCTAAAATCGTCTGATCCACACAGTCAAGCCGATGTTACACGGTATTGCGAAATCCATCATTTAACTTGCGTTTTGAAACAAATTAATGCGCATGAATTTCACTACTTCATTGAATCTTAATTCTTTTCAATTACACTAACTGTATTCACATTTTGCATAAAAGTTTACATTTCTATACCCAATTTTCCATTATTCGCTGGAAGTTTGGATTAAGATAAAACTCAATGAGTGGGTAAAAATGAAAATCCCTAAGGAGAACACATGAGTGACAGCAGCAATCAATTGATGCCCCTGTCATTATCAGCACCAGGTGTAAACTTGGGTGCTTATATTAGTACTGTCAACCAAATCCCGATTTTGACAGCGGAACAAGAAAAAGAGCTAGCTGAACGCTACTATTATGACCAAGACCTCGATGCAGCTAAACTTCTAGTCATGTCGCATTTGCGTTTTGTGGTTCATATTGCCCGCAGTTATGCTGGCTATGGCTTACCTCAAGGTGACCTTATTCAAGAAGGTAACTTGGGCTTAATGAAAGCCGTTAAACGTTTCGACCCGAACATGGGCGTACGCTTGGTCTCTTTTGCAGTACACTGGATTAAAGCCGAAATTCACGAATATGTGATCCGTAACTGGCGTATTGTCAAAATTGCGACCACCAAGGCACAGCGTAAACTGTTTTTTAATTTACGTAGTCTGAAAAAATCGTCTAAGAAGTTGACTTTACAAGAAGCTCAATCCATTGCAAATGATCTGAATGTCACACCAGAACAGGTGTTGGAAATGGAAGGTCGTTTGACTGCCTATGATGCGGCATTTGAAGCTCAAGGGGAGGATGACGATGAAGGATCAACTCACGTTGCACCCGCTTTGTATCTTGAAGACAACCGTTATGATCCTGCTCGTTTAGCAGAAGAGGACGACTACGAAGAACAAAGCACCAATGCCCTGCATGATGCCATGGAGCAATTGGATGACCGTTCTCGAAATATTTTACAGCGTCGTTGGTTAGATGATGAAAAATCGACCTTACACGAACTGGCTGCTGAATATAATGTTTCAGCAGAACGTATTCGTCAGTTAGAAAAAAATGCCATGGAAAAAATTAAAGTGGCAATGTCATCGAACTAAGTTGATATAGATATAGAAAAGGGCGAAATGCCCTTTTCTTTTTTGTAAATAAATGAGGCTTTTTGTCTTTTAACCTGTCTTCAAAATATGCTACTTTGTTGCGCACAGTGATATAAGTAAAGCATTGCCTATGTGGATTGCGATTTCAGCGCTAAATTTAGCGTTTGCCGTTATATTAGGTGCCTTTGGCGCACATGGTCTCAAAGCACGTGCTACTGAAGCTCAATTGGCTTGGTGGCAAACGGCAACTGATTATTTTTTTTATCATGCGCTTGGTTTACTGGCGCTTGGCATTTTGGCCAAAGTCATCCCGCAACTTCCCATCAAAACCAGCTTTTTACTGATCCAAGTCGGCATCTTCTTTTTCTGTGGTTCCCTGTATGTCATGGCATTGGGCTTACCGCGTGGCCTAGGTGCAATTACCCCGATTGGTGGCGCATTGATGATTGCAGGTTGGTTGGTTCTGGCATGGAATGCCATGAAATATGCCAAGTAAACAACTAGAGATGAGCACAATGCAGATTTATTTAAACGGCGAACTACAGCATACCGAATGTAAAACCCTGCTTGAGCTGGTGCAAACCTTTGCACTTGAAGGCAAACGTTTTGCTGTTGAGCAAAATGAAAACATTATTAGTAAAAGTAAATTGGAACACACCCCAATTTGTGCAATGGATCGAATTGAAATTATTCATGCCGTCGGTGGCGGTTAATACGGAGTTCACATGCAAGACAGCCCTCTCATCATTGGTTCTAGATCATTTCAATCTCGTCTACTGGTGGGCACAGGTAAATATAAGGACCTGCAAGAAACCGATTTGGCCATTCAAGCCAGTGGCGCAGAAATCGTGACGGTTGCAATTCGTCGCGTCAATATTGGTCAGCATCCCGATCAACCAAACCTATTGTCCGTGGTCCCACCTGAAAAATACACGATTCTCCCGAATACAGCAGGCTGTTTTGATGCCAATAGTGCCGTGCGTACCTGTATGTTAGCGCGTGAGTTATTAGACGGTCATAACTTGGTCAAGCTTGAAGTATTGGGCGATGAAAAAACGCTGTATCCAAACATTACCGAAACATTGAAAGCGGCACGTACCTTGATTGACGATGGTTTTGAAATCATGGTCTATACATCGGATGACCCTATTGTGGCGCAAGAGCTTGAAAGCATGGGCTGTGTTGCCATCATGCCTTTAGGCAGTTTGATTGGTTCGGGTCTAGGGATTTTAAATCCACACACGATTTCTATCATTAAAGAAAATGCCAAAGTGCCTGTGTTGGTGGATGCAGGTGTGGGAACTGCAAGCGATGCAGCCATTGCCATGGAACTTGGCTGTGATGGCATATTGATGAATACCGCGATTGCTGCCGCTCAACATCCAATTTTAATGGCTTCTGCAATGAAAAAAGCCGTTGAAGCGGGTCGAGAAGCGTTCCTCGCAGGTCGTATGCCTCGCAAACGTATGGCGAATGCAAGCTCACCAGAAACAGGTTATTTCTTTAAATAATCTCTTGATCCGTGTTAAGCAATCAAAAAGGATTCTTCGGAGTCCTTTTTTTTTATTTAGTTCAACATAAAGTCAGTATTTTATGCTGACTTAGCTTGTAGGGACATTCCGTCGTACTCTTTGATACACTCAATAATATCCATCTTCAAATATCTATAACCATATAAAAATGAGAGGAAACGATGCCCATGCAAAAATGGATCAGACCAACACTCATAGTCAATACCTTATTTTTCATAACTTTTACCCACAGTACTTGGGCTAAATCAGAGGCAAAACCTACTCTCAAAACGAGCTACCAAGCTTTTGTGCCAAAAAACTGGAAGGTTTTAGAAAAAGTCCAAGGCGATTTAAACCAAGATGGTCAAGCGGACATTGCCCTGATTATTGAAGACACCAATCCTGAACATATCGTTAAAAATGATCGCTTAGGCAGTGATCTCCTCAATATCAATGAACGAAAGCTTTTGGTTTTATTGAAGCAAACCCATGGTTATCAACTTGCGGCGACTAATACTACTTTGCCGACAGAAGGTGACCTAGAGTCCCCTTGCCTCGCAGATCCACTCGGTGAGACTGAAGCGTTAAGCATTCAAAAAGGTGTGCTCAAAATTCATCTGCACTACTGGTTAAGCTGTGGTTCGTGGTATGTGACCAATCACACGTATACCTTCCGATACCAAGACCGCACATTTAAACTGATTGGTTATGATGTCGATGATTTCCACCGTGCATCGGGCGACATCACGGCACAAAGTATTAACTTTATGACAGGCAAAGTAAAAAATACGACAGGTGAAAATGAATTTGCTGAAACTACACAACCTGTCAAAGTTCAATGGTCAACACTCAAACAGCGCTACGCATTGAAACTCGAACAGGTTCAGTTCAATGAACCACTTGAGTTTAAATAGATAGAGCGAAGAAAAGCTTTATCAAACTCATATGCATCGCTTATTGCGCTTCTAAAATACGAATTTGTACATAAGCAACTGCACCTTCGGTTGCTTGAGCATGTTGCTGCATATTAACACTGTGCATATGTGTTTCTAAATGCTGCATGCTTTCCCATTTTTCATACATCATGATTGAAAACGGTACTTTGGTCTGTATTGCACTCTCAACAGTAGGATGATCAATATGCACGTCATAACGATGACAACCAGGCTCTTGTAAGACCTGCTCACGAATGTTGTTGAATGAATCAAGAACCGTTTTAAAATCTTGCTCTGAATGACAAATAATTTCAGCTATTACAGTTAACATCGTTGCCTCTCCGAATTAAGCAAAAACTTGCGTCAAATGATCACGGTACTGTGCCATATAGACTGCAACTTCAGGTGCTTTAATCACATCATTGACAATAAACGTCGGTAAGGTTTGCATTCCTAAGAACTGATTGGCTTTGTGAAAAGGTAAATAAACCCCGTCGACCCCAACCCCATGGAAAAATTGTTCAGTATCGTTAAATGCATCCATCGGTGCATTCCATGTCAACGACAGCATATAGTTTTTATCGTGAATCAGACCGCCTGAACCATATTTTTTTGAAGCATCTGCACGTGAGCGACCATCATTGGCATACAGACTACCGTGCCCTTCGGTAAAGACATCATCAATATACTTTTTCACAGTCCACGGCGCACCCATCCACCAACCTGGCATTTGGTAAATCACGGTGTCTGCCCACAGGAATTTCTCCACTTCAGCTTTTGCATCATATTCGCTATCGGCACGGGTCACTTGAACCTGATGCCCTAAACCTGACAAGACCTCTTGTGCAAGTTCAGTCAAGGTATCGTTTAACTGGCCATTCGAGTGTGCAAAGGTTTTTGCACCGTTAATTAATAAAATATTTTTCATTGGAAGAGCCCAAAAGCCAAAATCTATGTAGGCACTATAGAGACTCTGTTCAGCGCTAAAAAGTAGTGAATCTGCAAAATATTATTGACTAAATATCAACAATAAATTTTAAAGTACAAAAAAAGCGCCTTTCGGCGCTTCTTCAATGCATCAAAATTAAGGAATTAGACCTTCATCTCGCATTGCAATTTGTACTGACTGGCGTTCAGCCACTTTATTACGGATAAAGATAATATTTTTATACGGTGATAAATCATGTTCGATGCCATTTGACCAATTGGTGAGGACAAATAAATATGCATCCGCAGGGCCAAAATTATCATCGACCAAATAGTCATGATCCGACTCACCAATTTGTTTGTCAATATAACTAAGTAAACGATCAATCTCTGCATAGGCTTTTTCTTTGGCAGCAGCATCTAATGGCGCACCGAAGAAAACGGCATAAGCATCGTGCAATTCAGAGTTTAAATAACCTAGCCATTCTAAAACTTTGGCACGCCCTAAGCCTGATGGCGGAATAAGATCTTGTTTTGGATCATGTTGTGCTAAAAATGGCAAAATGGCTACATTTTCAGTCAGAATCAAACCTGGATTAATTTCTAAAGCGGGTACATATCCTTTTGGATTAATTTCGTAATAATCAGCACCTTTTTCTGTTTTATGTGTTTTTAAATCTACTCGGACTAAATCAAAGTCAACATTAATTTCATTGAGGATAATGTGCGCCGCAAGCGAGCACGCACCCGGTGCATAATAAAGCTTCATATCTGATCCTTGTTATAACTCTATTCTCTGTTTTAAATGGCTTCTAACAAACTTTCAAGTGATCAAAACCTGTAAATTGCAAAAAAGCGTAAACGAAAAATCATTCGTTCGCCTATTGAATATTGTCTAATTCACATTTTTTTTCAAGTACAACAACACTGCAATTTGCAACAGAGTTGTTTTAACATAGCCCCCTTGACCCTAAAATGAATTTGATCTGTGATTAGCCTTAAAAAAGATGAATGGTTTTCTAACATTCGTACCGATGTTCTTGCTGGTTTAGTGGTAGGACTTGCTCTAATTCCCGAATCTATTGCTTTTTCAGCAATTGCAGGTGTAGACCCTCAAGTCGGACTGTATGCCTCCTTTTGTATCGCGGTGAGCATTGCTTTTTTTGGCGGTCGTCCAGCCATGATTTCAGCTGCTACAGGCGCGATGGCTCTACTCATGATCACGCTGGTCAAAGAGCATGGCCTACAGTATTTACTGGCGGCAACTATACTCACTGGTGTCATTCAGATCATTGCGGGTTATTTTAAAGTCGCCAAACTGATGCGTTTTGTGTCGCAGTCAGTGGTGTATGGGTTTTTAAATGCACTGGCAATTTTAATCTTCATGGCCCAGCTTCCAGAACTCAGCCAAATGAATCACTGGGGCTATGCATTTGTTGCACTTGGCCTCGCTGTGATTTATCTGTTTCCCTATCTGCCTAAAGTGGGGAAAACCATTCCCTCACCGCTTATTTGTATTCTTGTCCTGACCGCTTTGGCGCTGTTTTTCGGCACAGATATGCGTATGGTCAGTGACTTAGGTCATTTCCCCGATACTTTACCTATTTTTCTACTGCCTGATATTCCACTAACCTTTGAAACGCTGCAAATTGTCTTTCCTTACGCCATTACATTAGCGACCGTCGGTTTGCTTGAAAGCATGATGACCACTACAGTAGTGAATGAAGTCACAGGCACTGAAGGTGACCGTCATCAAGAATGTCGCGGACAAGGTATGGCAAATATTGTGAGCGGTTTTATGGGCGGTATGGCAGGTTGTGCCATGATTGGACAGTCTGTGATTAATGTCAGCTCAGGTGCGCGTACTCGACTTTCAACCTTAGTGGCTGGTGTGTTTTTACTGTGTTTGGTGGTGTTTTTTAAAGACTGGCTGTCGTACATTCCAATGGCGGCATTGGTTGCCATTATGATCATGGTGGCATTTACAACCTTTCAATGGGACTCGGTTAAAAACATCGCTAAACACCCGTTACAAAGTAATATGGTGATGTTGAGTGTCGTGATCATTGTCTTAGCCACACACAATCTTGCCTTGGGTGTCTTTGTCGGAGTTTTACTGTCCGCATTATTTTTCATCAATAAACTGGAAAGTACAGTCCATGTTCAATCTGAACTGCATAACCATACCCGTCGCTATGTAGTGAGCGGTCAAATTTTCTTTAGCAGCTCAGAGAAATTCTTTCAGTTTTTTGACTTTAACGAACATATTCAGAAGGTTGAAATTGAACTCAGCCATGCACATATTTGGGATATGACTTCAGTCCAAATGTTAAATGCTGTGGTTGAAAAGTTTGCAGCCCGCGGTGTAGTGGTCGAGGTGTTAGGCTTAAATGAAGCCAGCAGCACCCTCATTGACCGCATCAGCTCATAAAACTGAAACCCTAGATAAAATAAAAGAGCGATAACGCCCTTTTATTATTATCCATAAAGAGAGTTAAGGCTGATTCTTACGACGTCTTAGACTGCCATATAAGGCCAAACCAATTAACCCTAATGCAGACCACAGCCCTGTACTTCCCGCACTGGTTTTATCATCCTCATTAGCCACTGCATCGTTTAAGTCTAAATCCACAATCACAGGATCATGGTCAGAAGAGCGGTAAGCATCGTCTGCATAGAATGCAGCAATTTGCTCCTCAGTTTTATATTCTTCGTTATAGTCCAGTGCCGTCGGTTCATCCGCATTGATATGCCATGCAAATGCTTTTTTCACCAAAGGATAAAGTGTTGCATCGGCAATCGCATGGTCTAAATTGCCTGCACCACCATAACCTTGGGCATTACTGGCTACACCGAAGACATAGCTATAGGCTGCTTTCCCCTGACCAATTTTTTCATCATTCAACAAGACTTTATAGTTGGCTTGTTCAAGCGCCAAAATTGGGTCTTCTTTGGCATAACTATTCATATCCCCCAACAGTAAGACATTTGGTTTACTCACCTGCGTTGGATTTTTTGCGACCCATTGCATTAACGCTTGCACTGCTTTAACGCGGGTTGGATTCCAACAGCCTTGACCATCGCCCTGATCTACCTCTATCGAAGTTTTATCATCAGGACAGCTACCTTTAGACTTCAAATGGTTGGGAATAACTGTAAAAGTCTTCCCGCCAGATAGAGCTTGAAAGGTTTGTGCCATCGTGACACGGTTTTTCTGACTCTGATCATCAAAGACCGCTGCGACATTGATTGGTTTGACCCGCTTAGCATTATAAATAATAGCAACAGCAATCGCATCGGTTCCGAGTTTGTCAGCATTTGGAGGTGTTACATATTTCCAATCATTCCCCAGCGCTTGGGCTAAATATGCAACTGCACTACGCTCGCCATAACCATTGTTGGCAATTTCCATCAGACCATAAACATCTGCATCAATCGCTTTTAATGCACTGACAATTTTCTGATGTTGCTTTTTAAACTCAGCTTCAGAACTTGCACCACGTTCCGTCGGAAAACCTTGCGCCAAACCATTGTCATAATTCAGTACATTAAATGCTGCAACACGAACTTGTTGTGTAGCCTTTGCTGGAACGCTCGTACGTGGGTTTTGCGCGTCTAAGACTTGCGGCGCTGTTGCATCAAGCACAGGTTGAATTCGCCATTGGTTATAACGGTATTCTAAAATGCCTTGTACATTTTGCAGTTGTGCACCTGTACGTAGGGTGTTTTTAGCACTAAAAGAAGTTGGCAACCACGGCGTTCTGTTCTGATTGTTGTAACCATCATCCAAAATCAGTTTAGAACGTAAATTTTGTTGTGCAAGCGCTTTGGCTTCCGTTGAGTTGGCAGGATATAAATTGGTTGGAATATATAAACGCGCAGGGCTTAAAGCCAACTGACCATAACGCCCATAGTCATAGTTTTCACTGACCGTTAGAGTTTGAGGAATATTGACCAACATACCCTGATAACGTTTTGGGGCATGGCCTGACATTTCAGTCAAATTATCAAAGGGCAAATTGATCGCTATTGGCTTAACCAAATCATGCGCCGAAGGATTACATACGTTAATATCGCTGCTTAAATCTTGAAGCTGTAGTTGGTTTTGATAGGTTTTCAGTTTGCCTTTAAAAATAACTTCCTGCCCGACTTGCCCACCTGTCACGCTACTTGAAGAGGGAACATAGACAAACACCGCGTTGCTGGTATTGACTTGGGCTTGAGTATCTGGGGTTTGGATAAAGAAACCTGAAAAACCATTGTTATAACGATAATCAGCCGTGATTACGCCTTTTACCACATACTCCACATCTTGCGGTGCACTTTGCAATGTCGCAATTGGGGTCGCTGTCGTACTACAGCTCAGGGTGGTCAATGGTGGTGCCACTGTATTTCCAGCAAGATAGCTGGAAAATGCATTTCGGTCTGACCATTTTTCCCATGCCGATGCCAAATCAAACGGTACGGTAACGTCAATCCCTGCACTGGAAACATGATTACTTAATAGTGTGCGTTTAAAGCTATTTCCCTTTGCAACACCACCCCATCCAGTGCTTGGTCTTTCGCCCACTGTACCAAAGCGGTCAATCGCAATGCCATTATGATAAAGCACCAAAGCATCATCACCATTGAAAGCTAAGTTCGCCTGCTGTTGTACCGCATCGCCCAGCGCTTCTTTTAAAGCAGAATGCCCGACCAGATAATACCCCTTTGCTGCCAATTGCCCAGACAAACTCACTGTCAAATTTGCATTGGTACTGCCATTTGCGAACTGTTTAATCTGATATTCTGCCAAATTGACCGTCGTCGGATCTGGATTATAAATTTCTAATCCTTTCTTATTTGAAGTGCCATCTACATACTGACTAAATAATAGTTGTGCATACGCGGGAAAAGAACAACCTGCCAAAATCAGGCTCAGGCTTAATATCTGTGGCTTAAAATTTTTCATCATTTTTTATCAGTTGGTTAAATTGTATGGCAGGTTAATTTTTATTCGTTACATCATGATTAATAAATGATGACAGTTTTTAGGCTAATCAAAATAGAGCGTGCTGAATTTGATAAATTCTGAGTAAAAAATTTGACTTGTCCTGCTCAGGACTTACAATACCGCTTTCGAATTTCTACATCTGCCAAAATTATGACGAATGATCAATTAGACCAGCAAGTCGTCGAGCTAGACAACTTAAATGAACACCGCGAAATTGTGACATTTATGCGTCGTTCATCTCCGCTGAACACCTCGCAACGCACTGCGCTTGAACAATATGGTCACATGATTTTGGAATACCCTGTAGGTGACTTACGCCAACAGTTTGAACATCCAGAACGTCCGCTCACAGTTGAAATTGGCTTTGGTATGGGACGTTCATTGGTCTTGATGGCGCAAGCCAACCCTGAACGTAACTATGTCGGGATTGAAGTGCATGTTCCGGGGATCGCACAATGTGTGTATGAAGCTGGAATTGCAGGTTTAACCAATCTTCGTCTTTTAGATGCAGATGCCATTCAAGTATTACGTGAAATGCCAGACAACAGCATCAACGCTGTGCAACTCTACTTCCCAGACCCATGGCAGAAAAAACGCCACTTTAAACGTCGTTTCGTTTCCCATGACCGTATGCCACTGGTTGAGCAAAAGTTGGAAATGGGTGGAACATTCCACGCAGCGACAGACTGGGAACCGTATGCAGAGTGGATGATTGATGTACTTGATAACCGTCCAAATCTTGAAAATATGGCTGGTAAAGGCAACAGCTACCCGCGTCCAGACTGGCGTCCACAAACTAAATTTGAACGTCGCGGACTCGAAGAAGGCCATAAGATCAACGACTTCTTATTTAAGAAAATAAAATAAATTTTAGATCCTCTAAAAATAGGGCCGAGTGCCCTATTTTTATACTTAAAATGTTAGAACACATGCCGAATTTCAACCGTTGGATCATGTTCATCCAAACGTTTTGCCAAAATATGCAAGTGTCGTGTCGGCACTGCGGGAAATAAATGATGCTCCACATGATAAAACATGTTGTAGGTCACGACCCGTTTAAACTCATTGCGCACTGTGCGCGCCATATACACATGATCTTCCGTATCATGATGTACCGTCCACACCGCAAAAAAAGCCGTCATGCATTGTCCAATCAACATGGCACTGACATGGTATTTTAAAATACTGATATCCAAGATCACAAAAACCAAAAACAATACCATGACGTTGGCAACCAGCTCAGCAGACATCCATTTTTTCTGGGTTTTAGTCCCAACCTCAAAGGCTTTTTTATGCAACATCCATGGAAAAATAGGGCCAAAAAGCAAAGCTTGCCACCACTTCATGCTTGCACTTTTCGCTTCAATATCTTCGTCCTGCATACAGTGCTGATGGTGTCGCAGGTGATTAATTTGTACCGCATGCATCGAGCCGAGCATGATAATACTTAAGACAAACATGACCCAATGAGTCGCAGGTCGGCTAATGCCTAAGGCAAAATGAAAGGCATTATGCACCTGTCTCAGTCCAGTTAAGAAAAACATAAACGAGCAAAACAGCGCCAAGACATACCACTGTAAACTTGCAAAAATGAAAGAGACGATCAACCACGGTAAAGAAATGAACAACTCACTGATCACATCGGTACGGCCTAACGGAACGAGATCTTTCCACTGCACTTGTTCTAATAATGAATGTGAACGCATATGCCCTCTATTTGTTTGTATTTATTTTAAGCAATACTGTACCGAATCTTAAGGCATAAAAAAAGCCACGTTTTCAGTGGCTTTGCTTGTTCTTTGTCACTCGCTTTTTCGTTTATTATTTTAAATGTTAACTGTGACGTTGACTGATCTGCTGACTCATTAAGGCATACACTTCAGCAAGATCCGCACGTTGAGCTTGCGCAAGCATCTGTTGATGCATTTGTAGAATATTCTGATCCTGACGCATCGCAGGGCCAGTTTGCATCTGTTTCGGATCATTCTGTGTCGCTTTCTGCGCGGTTTCTAAAATCAAGGGGTATAGCAGACTAAAATCGACCCGCTCTGCATCCACCACTTGTTTCGCCATGTCATAGCAATAATTACTAAAATTACAAGCAAAGACAGCCGCTAAATGCAAACTTAGACGCTGCGCAGAGCTATAGCTATACACGCGTTGGCTCATGCTTTCTGCCAGAGTATGTAGTCTTTGAAGATCCGTATTTTCGGTGGCTTCTACAAACAATGGTGTATTTGACCAATCAATTTCACGTTCTAAGCTAAAGGTCTGTAAGGGATAAAAAACCCCTGCACGTGCATGTTTCATCGCCAAAACTGAAAGCGCTGTACTTCCTGAAGTATGCACAATCAACACATTCGGCAGGTATTCAGTCAATGCTGAAATCACGCTTGGAATCGACTGATCACTTACCGCAATCATCACCAAATCCACATCAGCATTTAACTGCTTAAAATGACTGACCGCCTTTGCATGTACAACTTGCGCCAAATCCACAGCTTTATCGAAGCTTCGGCTATAAATATTGATGATTTCATGCTGAGACATCAGGGCTTTGGCCAAATGATGAGCCACCCGCCCTGCTCCAATTAAACTGATCCGCATCTTGATTTCACTATTTTAAAGTGCCTACAGCATGCCAATAAAAAAAGGATGAAGCAATTCATCCTTTTTTATTAAATTGACACTGACCAACTAAAACTTACGCAGGGTCAAAATCTGTTCACTACGACCAAATGGCCCTTGCTCATCGTGCAAAACCGCACTGGTTAAACCGATACCATCATCACCATATTGCTGCGTCGCTTCCAAACCTAACCATTTCCCTTGGGGTAAACGGTATAAATGCAGTTGTAGGTCTAAATTTGGAAAACCCCATCCAGATGCTGGATTTTGACGTGGCACAATACCATTGGCTGTGTCGACCATCCCCAGTAAGCGCACAAAACTTGATGTTTGCTGAGCTTCCACCATGTCCAAATCATTATGTAACCAGACGATGCCTTTACCTGCTCGATGGCCGTCTGCCGCACGTGTCTCAATACTCTGGATATAACCACCCGGCCAACATTTCATCCCATCCCACACTGGCAAAGTTTCAGGATGTACAATGGGTTGATCTTCCAACCCTGCAATTGCACTGGTATCTTGCTTCATCATTTTCCAAGCACGGGCCACAATACAGGTCTTGCCGTTTGCCTGCATTTCCGCCTCGATCAGTTCAATGGTTTTTCCAGCACGAATGACACGGGTATGCACCGTAAACTCACCAAAAGCGATCAGTCCAAAAATATCTAAACTCACGCGTCCAATGCGCATCTCATCGCGTGGTTGAAACTGTTCTAACTCTGCACACAAAACCCCTGTTGCTGGCGCCATGTGTTGCTCATGCGGATTCCATGCACCCTGTGCATGAATATTGGAAAGATAAGACGCCGTACAGCTCCCATCACTGTGCTGTTCACGATTTAAAAGTTGATAATAGGCTGCCATGTGTATTCCTTCACTCTTATCTTTAAAATGTATCTTTTCACTGCTATTGGCTTTTACTTTTGTGCAAAAAAACCATAATAATCCAACAGTTGACTGTAATTTCGTACTTCATGAAATCCAACTTTAGTCAGAAGCTCTCGCATCTGGTTGGCAGATATCAGGTAAAAATCTTGTTGCAGGCGCTCAATCATTTTTTCACTCTGCACCACCGTCAAACCATTGCTCTGACATAGTGTTTGTAAAACCTTGAGCTCACTGTCATCACTAGAGCTCATCAGGTCATAGTTGAGTAAAATCGCTTGTGTTTTAAGACAACGGAAAATATCGGCAAAGAAGAATGGCTTTGCTTCAAGCGGAATAAAATGCGCCACCAATATGGCTAAAGCTGCATCAAACTGTGCACTTTCATGTAATGCCGTGGTATCACCATGGACAAAGCGAACCCGCGTTAAATCACAATTGGTCGCGCTCAATAACTGCTGTGCTTTTTCAATCATGGTCAAAGATGGATCAACAGCGGTAAAATTCCACGTCGGATGCTGTGCCAACAAATATGAAAGCTCATAGCCTGTGCCACAGCCCACAATTAATACATGCGCATGTTCTGGTAAATGTGTTCTTAAAATGGCTTGAATTTGCAAATGAACCAACTCATACCCTGGAATGAGCTTACGAATATGTTCATCATAACCATCCACTACAGTTTGACTCTGAAAGTCTTTCGCCATTTTATTCTTCACTCATCTACTTTTAATCGTCGCCCTAAATCTACACTTTCATGACTGCATGTTCTAGCACTTAAGCCACAGCCATAGCATCGACCGTTAACTCAGTAAGCTGCGGTTTGGCTTTTTCTGCATGTAGACCCAGTTTTTGAAAGAGTTGTTGATCCTTCCCCTCAGCAGTATTTGGCGTAGTCAGCAATTTTTCACCTGAAAACAGTGAATTTGCACCCGCCATGAAGGCCAAAGCTTGGTCGGCATCGGACAACGATTCTCGCCCCGCAGACAAGCGAATATAACTTTTCGGCATAATGATGCGCGCTACCGCAATAGTGCGAATCCACTCCGTTACATCTAACTTTTCAACTTCTGCCAAAGGCGTACCTTGCATGGGAACCAACATGTTGATCGGTACAGATTCGGGATGAATCGGTAAAGTCGCCAATTCAAACAATAAGCCAATTCGATCTTTGGTCTCTTCACCTAAGCCAACAATCCCGCCACTACACACTTTTAAGCCTGCCTCTCGGACATGACTTAAGGTATCTAGACGGTCGTCAAAACTACGCGTACTAATCACATTGGGATAGTACTCACGCGACGTGTCTAAGTTATGGTTGTAATAATCGAGTCCTGCACCTTTTAAACGTTCCGCTTGTGAAGTATTCAACATACCTAGCGTCATACAGGTTTCTAAACCCAATGCTTTCACTTCACGCACCATATCCAAAACATATGGCATATCTCGCTCATGTGGATTTCGCCATGCCGCGCCCATACAAAACCGAGTAGAACCTGAGGCTTTCGCCTGCTGTGCTTCGCTAATGACCTTTTCAACCGCAATTCGTTTTTCAGCTTCAAGCTTTGAGTCATAACGCGCAGACTGTGAACAGTATTTGCAGTCTTCAGGGCATTTTCCTGTTTTGATCGACAGTAAAGTACTGACTTGAATCGCATTCGCGTCAAAGTACTGACGATGAATTTGCTGTGCTTGAAAGACCAAATCTAAAAAAGGCTGTTGGTAGAGTGCTTGTATTTCAGCGCGAGTCCAATCATTTCTCAGGTGCATATGCTATTCCTTTTGCTTTTCACTTCGGACTTTCCTTTGGCTTTAACCCAGCAAAGGAAAGTCCGTCTTCAACCTTATGCGATTTCTTTCAAATCCAGTTCATTACGCATAAATTCCTGCAATTTAAACTTCTGCGCTTTGCCCGAAGCCGTCATTGGGAACTCATTAAAAAACCGGACATAACGTGGAACTTTATTGTGTGAAATGTGTTCTGCACAGTACTGACGGATCGACTCTTCAGTAATGTCATGATGCTCATGTAAAATAATACAAGCACATAACTCTTCACCATAACGTGCATCTGGCAGACCAATAACTTGGACATCGCTGACATCAGGATGAGTATATAAAAAGTCCTCGATTTCTTTCGGAAATAAATTTTCTCCGCCGCGAATGACCACATCTTTAATTCGGCCTTTAATTTTCACAAAGCCTGCTTCGTCCATTTCTGCGATGTCGCCCGTATGCATCCAACGTGCTGAATCAATCACTTCTTGAGACTTTTCATGGTCTTCCCAATACCCCAACATTACCGAATAGCCACGAACACACAGTTCACCCAACTGACCACGTGGTACAACTTTGCCTTGTTCATCTACAATTTTAATTTCAAGATGTGGATGGACGCGCCCTACGGTTCCGACCCGTTGTTCAACTGAATCTGAGGTTGAACTTTGTGCACTGACCGGTGCCGTTTCAGTCATACCATAGCAAATGGTAATTTCAGACATGTGCATCCGATCAATAACACGTTGCATAATTTCACGTGGACACGGACTACCCGCCATAATGCCTGTACGTAAACTGGAAAGATCAAAGTCATCAAACTGTTCATGCTCTAAAGTGGCAATGAACATGGTTGGTACACCATATGCAGCCGTACATTTTTCTTGCTGAATGGCTTTTAAGGTTTCTAAAGGATTGAACACCGCCGATGGATAGACCATGGTTGAACCATGCGTAATGCAGGCCAAATTACCCATCACCATACCGAAACAGTGAAACAGTGGTACAGAAATACAAACACGATCGGCAGGACTTAAGTGAATGGCTTCACCAACAAAATAACCATTATTTAAAATATTATTATGTGTCAGCATTGTGCCTTTCGGGTTACCCGTGGTGCCCGAAGTAAACTGGATATTGATGGTTTCATCAAACTGCGACTCGCTTGCAACGAGCTCTAATTGATTGAGCTGTCGCTTACTGGGGGGAGAGAGTAAGTCGCTAAAACGATGCAAACCCGTATGTTCTTCTTCATCAATTTTAATAATATATTTCAAATGTGGCAGTCGTTCCGCCTTGAGCACTTTATTTTCAGCCCCTTTAATTTCAGGTGCAATTTTCATTAAAATATCTTGATAATTGGTGCTTTTAAACTGCGATGCAATGACCAAGCCCTTACAAGAGACTTTATTCAACACATATTCGAGTTCACTACTCTTATAGGCTGTGTTCAAGTTGACTAAAATGATGCCCGCTTTAAACGCAGCAAACTGGGTAATCGTCCATTCCACACAGTTCGGTGACCAAATCGCAAGTCGATCACCTTTTTTCAAGCCCAGTTTCAGTAAACTACAGGCAAATGCATTGACCTGCGTTTGTAATTCCTTATACGTAAGTCTGACATTTTGATGCAGGCTGACAACAGCATCTTGTTCCGCATACTGCTGACAAGCCTGATCAAATTTCTCACCAATCGTCATCCCTAATAGGGGCTGACTGCTCGTTCCATAGGCATAACTTAACCGTTCTTGTGTCATCGAATCGTTCTCCTTGATTCATTATCATCTTGTTATTCAACTTATTTGTTCTATGACCACTTCCTTTGAAAACGCCAAGCCTTTGTGCTTTATTCCTTGGGCTATTTTTCCTCCTGAACCTGAACTGCATTGACACAAAATTCGGCAATTTGTTTCACAAAGTAGTCTTTATGGTTTTGCTCAAACATTACACCTCGAGATGGGTTTAAAGGCTCTATCACCACAAAAGTCATGGCACCGACCACACAAAGTGCTGCGGTATTTAAGTCTTCAAAACCGAACTCGCCGTTAATTTTCCCTGCGGCCAGTATCTCTTTCATGCTCTGTTTAATCAGTTGTTTACTGCGAAAACGCTCATGTTCTAATTCAGCATCAACTGGTTCAAACATGAGTGAATACGCAAGTTGGGGGCTATTCATGGCACGCTTCACAAACGTGGTCACCGCTTTGTCTAATTTCTGTTTTGACGTCAGCTCATCACTTTCAGCAATGTGGTTCAAAATTTTCACCTCATGCTGAATGGCCTCCGAAAGAACCTCAATTAACACTTGGCTTTTGTTATCGAAGTAACGATATACCAAACCACTGGAAACACCTGCACGTTCAGCAATCGCTTGAATTTGTGCGTCCTTAATTCCCCCTTGAGCAATAAGTTCACGAGCAGATTGCAAAATCGCTTGGCGATTTTGTTCCATTCGTTCTTGCATCAACGATGATCTTTTATAACTCATAATTCTATTCTCAACCAGATAAAATGAATTGTAAATCAATTTGTGAATTTTAGTTCACTTTTTTAAAAATTCGATGTATTGTAAAAATCAAGCACAACAAAAATGCTTTATCAGGAACAACAAATACAATCATAGGATGAATGAAGAAATGACCTTCCAAAGCTTAACTTTCGGTTTAGATGAAACACTCATTGCACTGCGTGATTCCGTTGCGGCGTTTTGTGCCAAAGAAATTACTCCTATTGCCCAACAAGTCGATCAGAACAACAAATTCCCTGCTCAGCTATGGAAAAAATTTGGCGATATGGGCTTACTCGGTCTAACCGTCAGTGAAGAATATGGCGGTACAGGCCTAGGTTATTTAGCACATATCATTGCCATGCAAGAAATCTCACGTGCTTCAGCTTCGATTGGTCTTTCTTATGGTGCACATTCTAACCTATGTGTGAATCAAATTAACCGAAATGGCAGCGAGGAACAAAAACAACGTTATTTACCGAAGCTAATTTCAGGTGAGTATGTCGGAGCACTTGCCATGTCTGAACCGAATGCAGGCTCAGACGTAGTCAGCATGAAGCTCAAAGCTGAAGATTGTGGCGATCACTTTCTGTTAAATGGCTCAAAAATGTGGATCACCAATGGTGGCGATGCCGATGTGCTTGTGGTGTATGCCAAAACGGATCTGCATGCAGGCGCTAAAGGCATGACGGCTTTCCTTGTAGAAAAAGGCATGGAAGGTTTTAGCCACGGCACACATTTAGACAAATTGGGTATGCGTGGTTCGAACACCTACCCCCTGTTCTTTGACAATGTGAAAGTGCCAAAAGAAAACGTGATGGGTGGTGTAGGAAACGGCACCAAAGTGCTCATGAGCGGTTTAGACTACGAACGTGCTGTTTTAAGCGCAGGTCCTTTAGGCATTATGGATGCCTGCATGGATACCGTGATTCCGTATATCCATGACCGTAAACAATTCGGTCAAGCGCTCGGTGAGTTCCAGTTGATGCAAGGCAAAATTGCCGATATGTATTCGACTTGGTTGGCATGTAAAGCGTTGGTTTATGCCGTGGGTGCTGAGTGCGACAAGGCTGACCATAGCCGTAGCCTACGTAAAGATGCAGCCAGTGCAATTTTATATGCTGCGGAAAAAGCCACATGGATGGCAGGTGAAACCATTCAGACCTTAGGTGGAAATGGTTATATCAATGAATTTTCTGCAGGCCGTCTATGGCGCGATGCAAAACTCTATGAAATTGGCGCGGGAACTTCTGAAATTCGCCGTATGTTGATTGGCCGTGAACTGTTTAATGAAACAGCTTAACCCTCCACAACAATAAAAATGACAAGGATGTTCGTGATGAATCAATTACATAGCAAGATCAATATTCGAAGTGAAGACTTCAAAACCAACCAAACCGCGATGCAAAGCTTGGTCGATGACTTAAAGCAAAAAGCAGAACAAATTGCTTTAGGCGGCGGTGAAGCGGCGCGACAAAAACATTTGGCACGCGGAAAACTATTAGCACGTGATCGTATTGATCAGTTAATTGATGCAGGCACGGCATTCCTTGAAATTGGTCAGTTGGCAGCACAAAACGTCTATGCAGACGATGTGCCTGCGGCTGGTGTCGTTGCTGGTGTAGGTCAGGTCAATGGTGTGACCTGCATGATCGTCGCCAACGATGCGACAGTAAAAGGCGGCACGTACTACCCACTGACTGTGAAAAAACACTTACGTGCTCAAGAAATTGCAGAGCAAAACCATCTGCCCTGTATTTATTTGGTTGACTCAGGTGGTGCCTATTTACCGATGCAGGACGAGGTGTTCCCTGACCGTGATCACTTTGGCCGTATTTTCTACAATCAAGCACGCATGTCGAGCATGGGAATTGCCCAAATTGCGGTGGTCATGGGCAGTTGTACGGCTGGGGGGGCATACGTACCTGCCATGTCTGATGAAACCATTATTGTGCGTAACCAAGGGACAATTTTCTTAGGTGGTCCACCACTGGTGAAAGCGGCAACAGGTGAAGTGGTCAGCAGTGAAGACTTAGGCGGTGGTGATGTGCACACTCGCCTGTCCGGTGTGGCCGATCATTTGGCGGAAAACGATGAACATGCAATTATCATTGCCCGCAACATCGTGGCGAACCTGAATAAAACGCCACATACGCGTGCAACAGAGATTGAAGAACCGTTATTTGATGCAACAGAACTATATGGCGTTGTGCCAAGTGATGCACGCAAACCATTCGATATTCGTGAAGTAATTGCGCGTATTGTCGATGGTTCACGTTTTGATGAATTCAAAGCCCGCTTTGGCACCACCTTAGTCACTGGTTTTGCTAAACTTTATGGCATGCCCGTTGGCATTATTGCCAACAACGGTATTTTATTTTCAGAGTCTGCACAAAAAGGGGCTCACTTTATTGAACTCTGTACGCAGCGCAATATTCCCCTACTGTTCCTCCAAAACATCACTGGCTTTATGGTCGGTCGCCAATACGAAAATGAAGGTATTGCAAAAAATGGCGCCAAACTGGTCATGGCTGTTGCAACTGCGAACGTACCGAAACTCACTCTTGTGATTGGTGGTTCATTTGGTGCAGGCAACTACGGTATGTGTGGTCGTGCATATTCACCACGTTTCATGTGGACATGGCCGAACTCGCGTATTTCGGTCATGGGTGGTGAACAAGCGGCAAGTGTATTGTCGACCCTAAAGCGAGATCAAATTGAAAAACGTGGCGAGTCTTGGTCTGCGGCAGAAGAAGATGATTTTAAACAACCTTTTCGCGATCAGTTTGAACGTCAAGGCCATCCATATTATGCATCGGCGCGTTTGTGGGATGACGGTGTGATTGATCCTGCACAAAGCCGTCAGGTGCTCGGTTTAAGTTTAGCCGCAGCCCTAAATGCACCCATTCAACCGACCAAATTCGGCGTGTTCCGCATGTAGGAGATAAGCGATGAGCTTTCAATATTTACAACTCGAACAACGCGACCAAGTGGCAACGGTATGGATTAATCGTGCAGAAATGCATAATGCTTTCAATACTCAAGTGATTGAAGAACTACACCGCTGCTTTAGCGAACTCAATACGCGTGATGATGTCCGTGTCGTGATTTTAGCTGGACGTGGCAAAAGCTTTTCGGCGGGTGCAGACCTGAACTGGATGAAAGAAGCAGGACAAGCCTCACAGGCTGAAAATGAAGCCGATGCATTAAAACTGGCGAAAATGCTACAAAGTTTAGCGACATTAAAACAACCGACCATCGCCCGCGTACAAGGCATTGCTTTTGGTGGTGGCATGGGACTGGCTTCTGCCTGTGATATTTGTGTCGCAAGCAGTGATGCTAAGTTTGCAACCTCTGAAGTGCGCTTAGGTTTAGCCCCTTCAACCATTAGCCCTTATGTGATTCGTGCGATTGGCGCACGTCAGGCTTCACGCTACTTTTTAACCGCAGAACGTATTTCTGCGGAACAAGCCCTACAGATTGGTCTGGCGCATGTGGTGGCCGATGCTGAACAGTTGGATGAAAAAGTCGCAGAAATGGTCGATGCCTTACTTTTGGGTGGGCCAGAAGCACAAACAGCTTCAAAACAACTTATCCAAATGGTCGATCAACACGTGTTAACCGAAGCATTGTTGTTGCAAACCGCACAACATATTGCCCATGTACGCCAAGGATCAGAGGCGAAAAATGGCTTAAATGCTTTTTTAAATAAACACAGTCCAGTCTGGATCAAGACGACGGCATAACAACAAGAAAGGATATTGATATGTTTAATAAAATCTTAATTGCAAACCGTGGTGAAATTGCTTGTCGTGTGATCCGAACTGCAAAAAAAATGGGCATTGCCACCGTTGCAGTCTATTCAGATGCTGACGCTCAGGCACAGCACGTGCAACAAGCGGACGAAGCCATTTATATCGGCGAATCTCCTGCTGCACAAAGCTACCTACAAATTGAACGTATTATCCAAGCTGCCTTAGACACAGGCGCAGAAGCAATCCATCCGGGTTATGGTTTCTTATCTGAAAATGACCAATTTGCCAATGCCTGCCAAAAAAACAACATTGTCTTTATTGGCCCACCTGTAGATGCCATTTTAGCCATGGGCCTGAAAGCCACTTCTAAATCTTTAATGGAAAAAGCAGGCGTACCGCTGACACCGGGTTACCATGGCACCAACCAAGACCCAGATTTTTTAAAACAACAAGCCGATGCCATTGGCTACCCTGTGCTGATTAAAGCCAGTGCTGGCGGTGGTGGTAAAGGCATGCGTTTGGTTGATCGCGGCGAAGACTTTTTAAGCCATTTGGCTTCATGTAAAAGTGAGGCACGTTCAAGCTTTGGTAATGACGATGTTTTAGTTGAACGCTATGTGGTACAACCGCGCCATATTGAAGTGCAAGTGTTTGGTGATACGCATGGTAACTATGTGCATCTATTTGAACGCGACTGTTCAGTGCAACGTCGCCACCAAAAAGTATTAGAAGAAGCACCTGCACCCAAAATGGCAGAACCAAAACTCAAAGCCATGCGCCAAGCCGCTATTGATGCAGCACGTGCAGTAGATTATGTCGGTGCAGGTACAGTTGAGTTTATTGTGGAACAAGACGGCACGGCCTATTTCATGGAAATGAATACCCGTCTGCAAGTTGAGCATCCTGTAACAGAGATGATTACAGGGCAAGATTTGGTGGAATGGCAACTACGTGTAGCTTTTGGTGAACCACTGCCTAAACAACAACACGAACTTAGTATTCATGGTCATGCATTAGAAGCGCGTGTCTATGCTGAAGAACCTGAAAAAGGTTTCTTACCTGCGATTGGTAAAATTCACTACCTGCACTACCCTCAGCAAAATGAGCATGTCCGCGTAGACAGTGGCATTGTTGAAGGGGATGAAATAACGACCTTTTACGACCCAATGATTGCCAAATTGATTGTGTGGGCGAAGAATCGTGAAGCAGCACTCACGCAAATGCACCATGCTCTCAGTCAGTTTCATGTCGATGGCTTGGGCAATAACATTGCATTCTTAGACCGCTTGGTCCGTTCAGAATCGTTTAAAACCGCCAACCTAGACACCAACTTAATTCAACGTGAAGAAGCGTTTTTACTACAACACAATGAAACAGCCTCTTCAGAGCTTATTATCACGGCGGCATTGATTGAACTCTTGTCCCGCTTTGCCAGCAATCAAACAGCTGCAAATCCTGTATGGCAAGCCGAGTCTCTATGGCGTTTAAATATTAATGCCAGCTATGCCATTAAACTGGCACTGAACGATGAAGAACATAAAGTCTATTTCAGCCCAACGGCAAAAGGCTTTACCGCAAAATACAATGGAAATAGCATTTTCATTCAAGGTGAATTGTTAGAGACACATTTAGCTAAAATTGAATGTGCAAAAAGCAAAAAGACCTATGCTTATAGTTCAAGTCCGCAGGGCCTAACCCTATATGCAGATGGTCAAAGCTATAAATTTGCACATATTCAGCCTAACTTTAATACCGAAGATGATACTTCTGATGCCAATAACTTAAAAGCACCAATGCCGGGTGTGATTACGCAAGTCTTAGTACAAAACAACAGTACAGTGAAAAAAGATGAGGTTCTCCTCACGCTTGAAGCGATGAAAATTGAATATTCAATTCGTGCTCCACATGACGGCATTGTCTCTGCGGCTTACTTCCAAGTCGGTGATCAGGTCAAAGCGGGCGATGAATTGGTTGAGTTTTCAAGCTTGGAAGGTGCCGCATGAGTGAATTTGTCAGAATTGTTGAAGTCGGCCCACGAGATGGTTTGCAAAATGAAAAGACACCACTCACTTTGGATGACCGTCGTAAACTGATTTTAGATTTAATGCAGACAGGACTCAGTGCCATTGAAGTGGGCTCTTGTGTCTCTGCAAAGTGGGTTCCACAAATGGCACAGAGTGATGAACTCTTTGCCAGCTTACCTAAAGATCCGAATATCAGTTTTAGTTTATTGACCCCAAACTTAAAAGGGTTTGAGTCTGCATTGGCTGTCGGCTGTCAGGAGGTTGCTGTTTTTACCGCAGCCTCCGAAAGTTTTACCCAAAAGAACATCAATTGCTCCATTGATGAAAGCTTTGAAAAATTTGCAGACATCATGACTGCGGCGAAAGCTCATCACATCAAAGTGCGTGGCTATGTGTCTTGTATTGTGGACTGCCCCTATGAAGGCGCAATTGCACCGAGCAAAGTTGCACACGTCAGTCAACGTTTGCTGGACATGGGCTGCTATGAAGTGTCCTTAGGTGAAACGATTGGTACGGCGACACCAGACCGCGTAAAAAAAGTCTGGCAGGCATGTTTAGCTGAAATGGATGCTGCGAGTTTAGCAGGACATTTTCATAATACTTATGGCATGGCGATTGCCAATATTTACCAGTCTTTAGAACAAGGCATTCGTGTATTTGATTCGTCCATTGCAGGTTTAGGTGGCTGCCCTTATGCCAAAGGCGCATCGGGCAATGTTTCCACAGAAGACCTTTACTACCTACTCTCCAACATGGGTTATGACACAGGGGTTGATCTTGATGCACTGATGATTGCCAGCCAAAACATCAGCCAAGTACTACAACGTACCAATCCATCTAATTATGCCAATGCCTACTGGCAAAAGCGCTGTGCCTAAGCCATTCAATTGATAACGAGAACACTATGGTCAATAAAGTTTATTCAAGTGCAAAGGATGCACTGCAAGATGTGGTTCAAGATGGTCAAACCCTAGCGGTTGGTGGCTTTGGCTTATGCGGTATTCCAGAAAGTCTGATTGCGGCCTTAAAACAAACGGGCGTGAAAAACCTTACCTGTATTTCAAACAATGCAGGCGTCGATGGTTTCGGCTTAGGTCTCTTATTAGAAAGCAAACAAATCAAAAAAATGATTGCTTCTTATGTGGGTGAAAACAAAGAATTTGAACGTCAGTTCTTAAGTGGTGAGCTTGAAGTGGAGCTCACCCCTCAAGGCACACTGGCAGAAAAACTCCGTGCTGGAGGTGCAGGTATCCCCGCCTTCTTTACCGCAACAGGTGTCGGCACACTCATTGCCGAAGGCAAAGAAGAGCGAGCGTTTAATGGTAAACCTTATATTCTAGAAAACTCGCTCACCGCTGACATTGCACTGGTCAAGGCGTACAAGGCCGATACTGCAGGTAACTTAATTTTCCGTAAAACCGCACAAAACTTTAACCCAGTATGTGCCATGGCTGGAAAAGTCTGCATTGTCGAAGTTGAGGAAATTGTTGAAATTGGCGCTTTAGACCCTGACCAGATTCACCTACCGGGTATTTATGTCAATCGCATTGTGCTAAATGCAAACCCTGAAAAACGTATCGAACAACTCACATTAAAAGAGGAGGCTTAACCCATGGCTTGGTCTCGTAATGAAATGGCACAACGTGCAGCGCTTGAGCTGGAAGAT
This sequence comes from Acinetobacter sp. WCHAc060042, assembly GCF_003231195.1. Taxonomy (NCBI): domain Bacteria; kingdom Pseudomonadati; phylum Pseudomonadota; class Gammaproteobacteria; order Moraxellales; family Moraxellaceae; genus Acinetobacter; species Acinetobacter sp. WCHAc060042. The sequence continues at coordinate 16,169 of NZ_QKVN01000026.1, read as the reverse complement.
GGTTTTTATGTCAATTTAGGCATTGGCTTACCCACACTGGTAGCCAACTATATTCCTGAAAACGTCAACGTCTGGTTGCAGTCTGAAAATGGGTTATTGGGTATTGGCGAGTTTCCAACAGCCGAAACGGTCGATGCCGATTTAATCAATGCTGGAAAACAAACGGTTACGGCACGTCAGGGCGCTGCATTTTTCTCTAGTGCAGATTCTTTTGCCATGATCCGTGGAGGTCATGTCAATATTGCCATTTTAGGGGCCATGGAAGTCTCACAAAATGGCGATTTGGCTAATTGGATGATTCCAGGCAAAAAAGTCAAAGGCATGGGCGGCGCAATGGATTTGGTTGCTGGAGTGCAAAAAGTGGTGGTGCTCATGGAACACTCTGCAAAAGATGGTACACCGAAAATTGTCGAGCAGTGTAGCCTGCCCCTGACAGGTAAAAATGTCGTACATCGCGTAATTACTGACCTCGGTGTCATGGACATTACTCAGGAAGGTGTGAAATTAGTTGAACTGGCGAAAGATGTCAGTTTTGAAGACATTCAAAAAGTGACAGGTGTTCCCCTCATCCGCTAATTCAACACCATTTAATACCAATAGAAAAATAATCCAATGCCTTTAAAGCAACGATCCTGTTTTTAAAGGTATGGTTCCCATACATGAATAAATGCCTGCTATTCTTTAAACTAAACCAAAGATAAAACTTAATCCAAATAAGAAAAGGACGAATTCTCTTCGTCCTTTTCTCATTCTACAAATACTCAAAAAGTGTACTTATAGTGTAGGCTACTTAATTAAACACATTATTTAAATACACAACACGCTCGGTCGTTTTTTGGTTAAAGCACTTGGTATATTGCAATTGTTGATCTTGGGCACGTAACGCATCATCCCAATATTGTGACTGCTTTTGATAGGTTTCTTTTTCACTATCCGCCATTTGGTAGACACTTTTCTGAGAAATCACTTTACAGTCTACATCACGTTTTTCAAACCACTCGGTTTGGTCTTGTTGTAGCTGCTGTTTTTGTTCCTCAGTCAAGTTATCCCAAGTTTGATTCAGGCGTTCCACCACTTTAACTTGGTCTGCATCCAGTTCTTTTTTACGGATATTCATGGCTTTTTGAGCCAGTTCCATCTGCGCAACTTCTTGCTCGTTATACTGCTTCATATTCGCTTGGATTTCTGCATTTTCTTTTTCATAGGCTGCAAACTGCACTGCATTTTGTGTTACGAGAACCACACCATCAATCACACCATTTTGATTAGGTACGTTGAGGCTAATGCCCTCTTTATCTGTTTTTATGATGTTATAGCTAAATGCGCCTTGTAGCTGATCATTGTCCAAACGGAGTGAGTATTCACCATCTTCTAGGACATCGCGTAGAGTACTTTGATAACCATCTTCACACTCTTCACATGGACGCGCTAAAAATGCATTTTCAGCACGTTTCTGTAAACCTTTCGGGAAAATCACCACCAACTGGCTTTCACAGTCCAACTGCTTTGCTGTTTCTGGTTTTTCTGTGATTGTTGAAATGCCTTTAATTTCAAAACGAATGCCTTTATTAATTTGCGCTAATAGTTTTTCATCTGCCTCATATTCACGACTATCACGTAAACGGCGGTCTAAGGCTTTTAAATATTCCGTTTTTAAATGTGCTTGAATTTGTTCGACATTGGCAGGGGCTGTACAACTCCAATCCGACATATCTTGCGTCTCAGCAGCTGTTTCTGTTTTGTTCTCTGAACGATTGCAAGCACTCAAAAATAAGCTGCTCAAGATTAAGCTGGCAAAAATTGTTTTCTTCATCATTGTTATAAACCATAAGGTCGTTGTTTTCGCTGCGTATTTAACCAAAAAATAAAGCTTTACGCGAGTATATAAATAAAATAACCCTGCCTAAGCAGGGTTTAAATACCTTTTAATTAACCTTTTCAACACCACTTTCGCCTATTTCACGTACGACACCAGTGTCTGTATTTAAAACTTCAAACTCAATGCGGCGGTTTTTAAACTTACCTTCAGTGGTTTGATTATCTGCAATTGGCTTTTCTTGCCCATAACCGATCGCTCGAAGCTGTGCAGGATCGACACCTTTAAAAATTAAATAATCCACAACAGCTTGCGCACGGTTTTGCGACAAAGTTTTATTGATACTCGCATCTCCTGTTGCATCAGTATGTCCTATCACGGTCAGTTTGGCTTGAGGTGCTTTTTGCATCAGAGCCGCTGCCTGATCTAAAATCGACTTATTGGCATCGGGAACTGTAGATGAAGCCGTGTCAAAGTTGATAATTTGCAAATTTAATGCAGTCGCAACATCTAATGCTCGAACTTGCGCTGGGTTAATTTCAGCTAATGCACGTTCAGCATCACTAATACTGGTATCAATTGCACGATTCACATCTAGTGGTTGCTGTGTTGTAAGCTTCATATCCCTTAATAAAGGTTTAATTTGATCTACTATTTTAGCGGCATTGGCTGGATCGTTGGCTTGAATTGAGAGCTGATCACCCAACCAAGTAAGGTTAACATTTGGCACACCTTTTAGGGTACGCAAAACACTGGGGATCACGTCTTGATCAATAAACGCGGTATGATAAATGTTCTGTGTATCAACCCCACATCCAATGCTGTTGTTAAAAGTTTGCTTCACTTCCTTTTGCAAAATTTCAACATAGCTGGCATTCCCCGATAAAATTTGGCAAGTCACCAGATCCCCTGTCGCCCCAGTTGTGATTTGAAATTTTGCAGGTTGGCTGGCGCTCACGTTATTGGCAGGTGTTATTTCTGAATCTGTTTTATCTGTACAGGTTCTAAAAATAAACGCGAACAACGCAGCTAAAATAATCAAAGCAAAGACTGGCAGTAAAAAAGAGCGTTTTTCTTCTGATTTAGAGCTATATACACTTGTAGGTGAGACATGTGTAGCCTGCCCCTGTAAAGGATTTACCCCTAATCCAGACAGTAATGCTCTTGCCCACTCAGGCAGTGCATTGTTAATAGAAGCAGCATTCACCTGTAGCAAATGTAAAATCGCTTCGGGTTCAGAAGAACCTGCCTCTGTCGCTAAAAATGCCAAGGCAGGTGTAATCGAACGGCTCAAGGTACTTTCAATTTCATCGGTAGGGGCACTCCCCCTCACTTGTTCGAGAAATTGTTGCTTCAACCCTATATGTGATGCAAAAGCATCATTTAAACGTGGGTTGAGCTGCTGTTGAAATGCAGAAATTAACTCAGATTTTGACTTCAATACAGACAGTAAAATAGGTAAAAAAGATTGAATTGCTTGATTTTTTTCAAGTAAATGTTGTGTATCCCCTTCTAAAACAATAGCAGAGACATTTTGTTCTAGTAAATCCATAAAATCGACATTCATGAAATCTTACCCCCCACTTTTTTCGCATTGTTTTCATTGTCATTTTTTAGTTTATCTGCTCATTTTTTGTACTTTGTAAAATATTGTATTTACATTACTTTTCGTCAAATCAATAAAAAAGCCAGCCTAAGCTGACTTTTTAGTCAATTTTGAAATATAGGCTGGAACTTAAGAAATAAAAGTTTTTATAACTTTACCTTTCACGACTTGATTGATTAAAGGTGTATTTTTCCCTTGCGACAAAATATTGTCTTTATTCACAATCCAATCTAACTCTGGGTCAACCAATACCCAGCCTGCTTCAACAGTCCAACGTTCAAGCATATTTGCTACTGTTGCTGGTGCAGTTGTGACTTTCTCAACCCATTCCAAAGGACTAAATAAACCTTCGCGTACCAATTGCACACCGAAAGCCACATAGGTATCAAAAGCGCTAATGCCAGGCTGTGTTTCAGCAAATGGTGCTAGCTTTGCAGAGCTGCTCAATGGTTCATGATGGGTACAAATTGCGTCGATCACGCCATTTTTCACACCTTGGCGAAGGAACTCTTTATCTGACTCAGCACGTAGTGGTGGACGAACATGCGCAAGTGAGTTGAAACCATCAATCAACTGATCTGTTAAGTGCAGTTGATGCATCGCCACATCACAGGTGACTGGCAAACCTTTATCTTTAGCAATTTTGATCAAATTCACAGAAGCACCTGTAGACAGCAAACCAAAGTGTGCACGAACACCCGTTGCTTCAATCATCAACAAATACTTGGCAATCGCAATGGTTTCAGCAATTGCAGGAATCATCGGTAAACCTTGACGGGATGCAACGAAACCCTCGTGCACACAACCATCTTTGGCAATTTGTGGTTCCTCTGCATAAAACACCACAGTCATGCCTAGGCCTGCTGCATACTCTAAAGTACGTAGTACAACATCATCATCTGCAAAAGGCGCATTGGCATTTGACACTGCCGTACAACCGCCCTTTTTCAAACCTGCCATATTTGCAGGTTGCTTGCCTTGCAAGCCTTGGGTTTGGGCACCAATCACTTCTAGATAAATACCGCCATCCAACATGGCTTTTTCCATCAGACCATGAATCAAAGCACCATTATCTTGCACAATTGGTTTGGAGTCTGGTGGTGTAAACACATGTAAAATACCATTTTCACGTGCAGCACGACCCTCTGACTTTAATGTCCCGTGCTGTTGCTGACCTGGTTCACGTAGGCGTACACATAAGTCCACCATAGTTGGCATCAACCATTTACCATGTCCATCCATAGTTTCTGTGATGTCAGCTGTTTCAGAAACCAACTTGCCATTTTCCACATATACTGTTTGAACCGTATCTGTTTGATGAATTGGGTCAAGGACACGTACATTTTCAATTTTTACAACAGTCATGACTTATTTCCTTACACCGCAATCGCGTCTAACAAACCTTGCTCTTGCAGTTGACCTTGCATTGCAAGCGCCAAAACTGCCATACGTACTGCAATCCCGTTGGTCACCTGATTTAAAATCACCGACTGTGGGCCATCGGCAATACTGGAATCAATCTCTACACCACGGTTCATAGGCCCCGGATGCATCACGATGCAATCAGGTTTTGCCATCGCAAGGCGTTCTTTGTTTAAACCGTACATTTTATAGAATTCAGCTTGAGATGACAGCGCAGGCGAATCAATACGTTCATTTTGAATACGTAGGGTAATAATCACATCGCAGTCTTTAATCCCTGCTTCCATGTTATTAAAGAGGCGTACACCTTCACCATATTCATCAAAACCATAGGGCAACAGTGTATTCGGTGCAATCACGCGAATGTCTTTACAGCCCAAAGTTTGTAATGCAGCAACATCTGAACGTGCCACGCGTGAATGTTTAATATCACCAATGATGGCAATTGAAATATCTTCAAACTTCTTTTTGGTTTCACGGCGAATGGTTAACATGTCCAACATGGCTTGTGTTGGATGTGCATGACGACCATCACCTGCATTAATAATTGCGACATGTGGACAAACAGTTTGGGCAATGAAATGTGCGGCACCTGACGATGAATGACGTACCACAAAAATATCTGCCGCCATCGCTTCTAAGTTCCACAAAGTGTCTCTAAGCGTCTCACCTTTGGAAGTACTCGAACGTGCGATATCAATATTTAATACATTTGCAGAAAGACGTTTTGCAGCAGCTTCAAAAGTGGTACGAGTACGGGTTGAGTTTTCAAAGAAGAGATTCATGACCGTTCGACCTTCTAAGAGGTTGTTCGTCATCAGCTGATTTTGGTCATTAAAAAAGGACTGCGCAGTGTCCAATATTTTTGTAAGAGTTTCTTTAGAAAGACCTTCGATGGTAAGGAAGTGTTTGAGATGACCATCTTGGTTGAGTTGAATCTGACTCGGAGTATGCAATGCTGCCAAGTGCATGAGAGATTCCTTCTACGTTAAGTTAACGCATTATACAGATTTTCTTTTTGATTTGGACCTCAGTTTAAAACAATTGCCTTAATTATCATCGGCTTCAAAACTAAGATTATGAAATTCTTATTTATTATTTCAATTAGTTAAATTAAACATTTTTTAGCATCTATTTTCTCAAAATTTTACTCAAATCCATTGAGGATCATCTAGCACATTGCACATTCTTTCACCGATACGTTTCGCATCGCTATAAAAAAGCCCTCTTTCGAGAGCTGATCAAATTTGAATGATTATTATCGTAAAGCACCAATATAGTGATGCGACACTTGAGCTCGGTAAATTTCTTCTTCGGTTGCTCCTGACTCATAGCGACTGTTATTCATGTTTTTTGGTTTCTCGATAGCTTCTGGTTCCTCATAGTTGAATAAGTCCATAACACTATCTAAACGGCTCACCAAACGAATCAATTCGGCATCCTCTGTGCTTAAAGCCAACTCCGCCATTTGACGCGCATAACTTGGATTTTCAACTAAATAAAGCACATCAATTACGCGCCCCGATACACGGCGCAGACGTGCGTAAAGTAAAGTTGCAATTGAAAAAGTATCAGCATGACTTACAACACCTCGGTCTAACTTGGTCGACATATTCTTCCCCTTTCAAATGAAAAATATTTACTGATGACTTATAAAAATCATTCAATAAATTAAACTTGCAAGGATTTAGCAAAATGCGTACCAAAAACGTTATTGTTCACATGGCAATTCATTTATTTTGCTATTTCCTAAAGCTAGAAGCACATTAAAAAAACCATTCAGAGGCAAAATACGTTAAACTTTAGCGAGTTTATTTTGTTTTATTTTGGTCTCTCAAATTTATGAATACCGCTTCACGTTTAAGCAGCTATTGGGTTACTTGTGCTGATGGGTTAGAAACCTTACTCCAAGAAGAATTAGAAGGTTTAGGTGTTCAAAACATTGAACGTTTCCCTGGGCGTTTAGTTTTCAAAGGCACTCTTGAGCATGCCTATCGCATTTGTATGTGGTCACGTCTTGCATCACGTGTACTCACGCCTATTCACGTCCACGAATTAGAACGTAGTCATGATGCACGTGATGTTGCTGAAGAGCTCTATGAAGGTGCAATCAATTTTGATTGGTCTCTGATTTTTGCACCACAAAGTACCTTTGCTGTACGTTTACATATTGAACGTGAAATTAAGGTCAACAGCCAGTTTGCAACGCTACGTGTAAAAGACGGTATCGTCGATTCGTTTATGGAAGCTATGGGTAAGCGCCCAAGTATTGACATTAAGCAACCTGAAATTACCATTTATGCACTCGCAGGCAAAACTGAACATACCTACTGTTTAGACTTATCTGGTGACTCACTGCATAAACGTGGCTACCGTCGTTATATGACCGATGCCCCAATTAAAGAGAACTTAGCGGCTGCGATTTTACAAAAAGCCAAGCTGCTGTCAAAAAGACCCGATATTTTCCTCGATCCAATGTGTGGTTCAGGGACATTCATTATTGAAGCGTTGATGATGCTGACAGACCGTGCACCCGGCTTAGTCCGTCGTTTCGGTTTCAATGGTTGGAATGGTCATAATCACGAACTATGGATGAGCATCAAAGCGGAAGCAGCTGATCGCCATCAAGCAGCTTTGGAGCAACCGCTCCCTAAGTTCTATGCTTTTGATGCTGACTGGGAAGCAGTAAAAGCCACCAAACAAAACATCATCGCTGCAGGATTTGAACGTCTACTCGACCACATTCAAATCGAAGAACGGACTTTGGCAGATTGGCCAAACTTCGAAGCAGAAGGAAAAACAGCCTTTATTGTGACCAACCCGCCTTATGGTGAGCGCTTAGGCGATAAGGCCTCTAACCGTGCTTTATATTTAGGCTTATCTGCTTTATTGCAAAAAAACTTCCCAAATCAAACTGCAGCAGTCATCGCCGCAGCCGTTGAGCAAGCCGATGTATTGGCGCTGAACGACCCGCAAACCATGCGCTTGATGAATGGTAAACTGCCAATTTATGTGCGTTCAGGTTGTGTTAAGCCTGTGGCAGTAGTTAAACCTTTCTTGGAAACGTGGCAGCCACAACAGTTTGAAGCAATTGAAGGCGCTGAAGACTTTGCTAACCGCTTGCAAAAGAACATGCAAACTTTAAAGAAATGGGCAGTGAAAGAGAACATTCACTGTTTGCGTTTATATGATGCTGATCTTCCTGACTTTAACGTCGCAGTCGATTTGTATGGTGATCGTCTCCACGTCCAAGAGTACGCACCACCGAAAAAAATTGATCCTGAAAAAGCCAAGAAACGTTTCAATCTTGCTTTACAGGCGATTCGTGCAGTAACAGGTTTAGGTCGTGATGCGATCTTTATCAAAACACGTGCTCGTCAAGAAGGTAAAAACCAGTACACCAAACAAAGTACAGCTTCGAAACGTTTTATCGTACAAGAAGGCAAAGCAAAAATCTTAGTCAACTTAACCGATTACCTAGATACTGGCTTGTTCTTAGACCACCGTCAAATCCGTCTACGTATTGCACAAGAAGCGCGTGGTAAGCACTTCTTGAACTTGTACAGTTATACCTCTACAGCCAGCTTACATGCAGCTTTAGGTGGTGCAGCAAGTACAACCAGCGTCGATCTGTCAAACACCTATTTGAGTTGGTCTAAAGAAAACTTCGTCTTGAATGGCTTAACGGTCGATCATGCCGATGAACAACACCAGTTCTTTGCCAGCGACTGTTTTGAGTGGTTGAAAGAAGGTCATGAACAGTATGATCTGATCTTTATTGACCCACCAACTTTCTCAAACTCAAAAAAGTTCTACGGTACCTTTGATGTACAACGTGACCATTTATCATTGCTTAAACGCGCCATGAACCGTTTAACCACAGATGGTACTTTGTACTTTTCAAACAACTACCGCGGCTTTGAAATGGACGAAGAAATTTTGGCGTTCTTTGATGTCGAAGAAATCACCAGTGAAACCATTGGGCCTGATTTCAAACGTAATCAAAAAATCCACCGGGCATGGAAAATCACCCATCCAAAAAATTAATGCATTAAAGATGAAACCTGATCTCATATTTCATCTTCATTAAATTTTACATGGACAATTTTCAAAGATAAAAAGGGACGAAATACGTCCCCTTTTATTTGCTACAGCAACATATTTTGCATTATTCAGTGAGAAAATTGGTTTGCCCATATTTGTATTCAACTGACATTTTCATAGTATTACCTTCGCGTTTCACCTGACCTGAACTTTGCATTGTCGAAAGCATGCTTTCAACTTCTTGATCAGACATCGTTATCCCGCCTTTTTGCAGATAATTATTCATGATGCGCGAGATCATATTTTTATCAAACTGAACATCTGCTTTATATTCCATTAAACTTGGCATCATTTTCACCATTCCCATCACAGTCGATTGGTGACTCGGCATAATACGCCCCGTCACATTCGCCTGAGCAACACCATCTCCGATAGCAAACTGGTTCTCTTTGGATTCGAAGCGGAAACCTTCATTGATCACGGCTAATAAAGCAGGCTCCATATCTTTTTCCACAGTCTCTTTGGCTAAGCAACTATTTTCACTTTTCGCCACAATATCAAACAGCGCCTGCATTTTTTGTCGATTCACATCGAGTACATTAAAATTAAACTGTAGGTTTTGAATTGCAGGTGCGGCGGGCATTTTCATTTCATCTAAGCGTAGCATCATCTCAGTGTTTAAAACACGATCCGTCAATTTGCTTTGCGTTTCTAGACTAAAATTTTTAATTTCAGCACTAATGGGTTTATTGATATCTCGATCTGACATTTTCAGCAGATCCATCTGGATTTTGCTTTCACCTGCTTCAAGATATTCGCCATTGAGCCCTTGGTTGGTTGCTAGCTTTAACCCCACCATTTGCATATGCATATTGGGCTCGGTAATCGTGAAATTTGGAATTTCAAGCTGTAAATCCAGTATCTTAAGCTGTTGTTCTATCGGCTTTGCTCGAAACCGCAACGTCATTGGATCTAATCTAGACTGGAGTTGAGCTTCATTGCGGGTAATCACTGGTGTAGTCAATACACTATTCATGGTGCCTAACCAATTGACTTTCGTATCAACTTTGAGTGGTTCCTTCAACAAAGATTGGAGTGCTCCTGATGCCTGAGTAATTTTAATATCCGACTGGATCGCATACCCATTCCAACTACGCTGAATATTATCCTGACCACTTAATTTAACCACGTCTTTGGGTTTACACGGATCTGGTACTAATTCGGCACTCCATTTCGCACTCCCTTTTAAAGCACCCATTTGGAATTGTTGATACTGCAAATTCAAATTATTCGATTGTTTAGTGCCCTGTTGATAATAATCCTTTAAGCTTTTATCTGCATAAAGATTACCACCAACTGCGACCACAGCCAGCGTCAATATGCCCCCAACACCCCACTTTAATTGACTCATTTTATCTATCTCAATTTATTTACTTTTTATTAAAATAAATTATAAAGACAATTTTTAAATAAAGATAATTATTTTGCAAATAAAGCACTTAGATGCCATATCCATCACATAAATGTGAAAACCTACGTCACATTTATGCTTAAAAATGTCACCTTCTAACACTTCTATCCTGCCATAAAAAACCCAGCCGAAGCTGGGTTTTTTAATCTCAACAAATAAAATTAATCATTTGAATGGTTAATTCATTTTTACTTTATCGAAGCTGAGTTGACCATCTTGCGCTGTGACAACAATATTGTCTCCAGCAACAAATTCACCAGACAATATTTTTTGCGCCAAACTATTCTCAACTTGCTGTTGGATGGCACGTTTCAGTGGACGCGCACCATATACAGGGTCAAAACCAGCATCAATCAACAAATCAAAAGCATGATCATCGACTGTTAAACGCATGTCCTTTTCAACCAAACGAGCACGTAAACGATCCAACTGGATATCTGCGATACCTCGAATTTGTGCTTTTTTGAGTGAATGGAACACCACCAACTCATCAATACGATTGATAAACTCTGGACGGAAATGTTGCGTCACGGCATTCATGACTACTGCTCGCACTTCTTCATCAGATGGATTATCGCCCAACTCGCGTACATCACTTGAACCAAGATTAGATGTCATCACAATTACAGTATTTTTAAAGTCAACCACACGACCTTGCGAATCTGTTAAGCGACCATCATCCAATACTTGGAGCAAGATGTTAAACACATCTGGATGTGCCTTTTCCACTTCATCAAATAACACCACACTATACGGTTTACGGCGCACAGCTTCGGTCAAGACACCACCTTCTTCATACCCCACATAACCTGGAGGCGCACCCACCAAACGGCTGACCGAGTGTTTTTCCATAAATTCAGACATGTCAATTCGAATCATGGCATCATCACTATCAAACAAGAAGTTTGCCAGTGCTTTAGTCAACTCTGTTTTACCAACACCCGTTGGACCCAAGAATAAGAACGAGCCGCTCGGTCGGTTCGGATCAGATAAGCCAGCACGCGAACGACGAACCGCATTGGATACTGCAACCACAGCCTCATTCTGCCCAACGACACGATTATGCAAGAACTCTTCCATATGGAGAAGTTTCTCACGTTCACCTTGCATCATTTTTGCCACAGGAATACCCGTTGCAGCACTAACAACTTCTGCAATTTCGTTGTCAGTAACTTTGTTACGTAGTAGTTTCGGCTCCTCTTTCTCCTCCACCACTTCTTCTTCATTGAGACGTTTTTCCAGCTCAGGAATCACACCATACTGAAGACGCGACATTTCACCCAAGTCATTTTCACGTTGCGCTTTTTGCAGCGCAATACGAGCCTGATCCAATTCAGCTTGAACTTGTTTGGTGCCTTCAACTAAAGTTTTCTCAGCTTTCCAAACTTCTTCCAAGTCATTGTATTCACGTTGAACTTCACTAATTTGCTTTTCAAGATGAGCGACTTCCGCACGGCTGCCAACATCTTCATCTTTTTTCACTGCTTCAAGTTGCAGTTTCAATTGAATTAAACGGCGTTCAAGTTTATCCAACGCTTCAGGCTTAGAATCTAGCTCCATTTTGATACGAGAAGCCGCTTCATCAATCAAATCAATCGCTTTATCTGGCAATTGACGGTCGGTGATATAACGATGTGACATTTTCGCTGCCGCAATGATGGCAGAGTCTAAAATTTTCACGCCATGATGTACTTCGTAGCGTTCTTTCAAGCCACGTAAAATCGCAATAGTGTCTTCTACACTCGGCTCATCGACCAAGACTTTTTGGAAGCGACGTTCTAATGCGGCATCTTTTTCAATGAATTGGCGATATTCGTCTAAGGTCGTCGCACCCACACAACGTAGCTCACCACGTGCGAGAGCAGGTTTTAGCATATTACCTGCATCCATCGCGCCCTCGCCCTTACCTGCGCCTACCAGTGTGTGTAATTCATCAATAAACAAAATGACTTCACCATCTTGTTTTGCTAAATCTTTCAATACTGCTTTTAAGCGCTCTTCAAACTCGCCGCGGTATTTAGCACCAGCAAGCAAAGACCCCAAGTCCAAAGATAAAACTCGTTTACCTTGTAAACTTTCAGGCACTTCACGGTTAATAATTCGCTGAGCTAAACCTTCTACAATTGCAGTTTTACCCACCCCAGGTTCACCAATCAAAACTGGGTTATTTTTAGTACGACGTGACAACACTTGGATGGTACGACGAATTTCATCATCACGCCCAATAACAGGATCTAATTTCCCTGCCAATGCACGCTCAGTTAAATCAATCGTGTACTTATTCAGAGAATCGCGTTGATCTTCATGATTGTTGCTCATGACTTTCTCATCACCTCGAATTTTTAAAATGACTTGGCGCAGGTGGTCTGGTTTAACACCCACACTATTTAATAAGGTTTTGGTTGCACCTACTTCAGCTAAAGCTTGTATTACCCAATCAGTAGATAAAAACTCATCACCTGCTTTTTGCGCAAAACTATCTGCCAAATTCAATGCTTTGACTGCATCTGCACTGAGGTTGACATCACCTGTCGGATTCGACAGGGTTGGCGCATCAGCAAGGGCTTGCTTTAATTTGGTTTGTAATTCAGGCAGATTAGCACCTGCTTGTTGCAACAAACTCAGATTTGAGGTTTCTTCCAACAAGGTTGATAAAATATGAATTCCCTCAATTGCGGTATGGTCTTTCCCCATTGCAAGTGATTGAGCATCTGAAAGAGCTTGCTGTAAGCGGTTTGTGAATTTTTCAAATCGCATTCTTGTTTTCCTCACAACAAATTTTGAACTTGATGGATATATGGGAACGATTACTCAGAATTCAATTCAAATTTAATTAACTTTTCTACATTTTATTTTATTTTTCATTAGTTTATCTTAACAATAAACAAATAGAACTTAATCATAATATGGGTTCCCCATGTACATTTTTCAAGCATAAGCTTGCATTTTTTGTCAAAGCGAAATGGCCGATAGATTTAAATGGGCTAAACCTAGAATCATTTGATCAATTATTAGACAAACAAACAACTCTTTTTTTCTATTTATCCATGTAACGAACTGTGTACCAGTTTACGGAATGAAAACAAAAGCGTGAAGCATGAAAAAGGCCGATCATCAGATCAGCCTCAAATGACTTAAAAGTCAGGGATTAATTTGCTTCAATAATCTCAAAATCATGGGTGATTTCTACGCCACCATCCATCAACATTTTGCTCGCAGAACAGTACTTTTCTGCCGATAATTCCACAGCTTTTGCGACTTGTTTTTCCTTCACTGCATGACCAGCAATCACGAAATGTAAGTGAATTTTTGTGAACACTGCGGGGATGCTATCTGCACGCTCTGCCTTGAGTTCACAGCGAACATCCGTTATTTCTTGACGTGATTTTTTAAGGATAGTCACGATGTCAAAAGAAGCACAACCTCCGAGTCCTGTCAGGATCAATTCCATTGGTCTTGGACCACGGTTTTCACCACCATATTCGGGTGAACCATCCATGATGACACTGTGACCACTTTGAGTTTTTGCTTCGAAAGCAACATTCTCTAACCAATGAACAGTTGTTTGCATTGCAACTACCTAAAAAAAGCTATAAATTGACGAAGTACCTGTACACTACCATAAATTGAGTTGATAAGGAATTTCAGCTCTGACTGTGTGACAAGTTCACTCTAGGTCTGTGCGATCTATAATTTATCCATTTTCGGAACCGTTAGCATGACTTCAAGCTTTTCACAATTAAGCACTGATGCGCTGTCTCCAGGTCAACTCCCAGAGTCAGTGAAAGCACTATTAAAACGCGCATATATTAATCGTTATCCAAAGCGCACAACGATCGTAGATGCTGGCTCAGAATCTAAATCGTTATATTTGATTTTAAAAGGTTCGGTCTCTATTATTTTGCGTGAAGACGATGAACGCGAAATTGTTGTTGCGTATTTAAATGCGGGTGACTTTTTTGGTGAAATGGGTCTATTCGAAGCAAATTCACAGCGTACTGCTGAAGTACGTACACGTGACGTTTGTGAAATTGCTGAAGTGACTTATGAAAACTTCCATGAATTGAGCAAACAATACCCAGACCTCAGCTATGCAGTTTTTGCACAGCTTGTGCGTCGTCTAAAAAACACCACGCGTAAAGTCACTGACCTTGCATTTATTGATGTTTCAGGTCGTATTGCACGTTGTCTTATTGACTTATCTGCTCAACCAGAAGCAATGATCTTACCTAATGGCCGTCAAATCCGTATTACGCGTCAAGAGATCGGTCGCATCGTTGGTTGCTCGCGAGAGATGGTTGGTCGTGTTTTAAAAACATTAGAAGACCAAGGGATGATTGAGACTGATGGTAAAGCTATCTTAATTTTTGATGCCTCTTTAGAAGAATCCAAAGCCCATGCTGAAGATTATGATGACGAAGAATAAAATTTATTCTTCGTAGCTGATACAGCCAAAAGCAGATCTTCGGATTTGCTTTTTTTATGCCTTCAATTCGTAACTGCTTTGACAAAATCTTGACAAACTTTGTAAAAATAGTGATTTAACCTACTGTAGATAATTGTTTAATCTTATTCGACCCCAAAGCACAGTCCATAAAGGAAATGTTGAATGCAATTTAAACCCTTAGCCAATACAGGCATTTTGGTTCCTGAAATTTGTCTCGGCACCATGACCTTTGGTGAACAAAATACGCAAGCTGAAGCCTTTGAGCAACTTGACTATGCTTTAGCACAAGGCATCAATTTTTGGGATACTGCAGAAATGTATCCAGTTCCACCCAAGCCTGAAACGCAAGGCGCAACGGAAGTCATTATTGGACAATGGATTGCGCAGCGTGGGGGACGTGACAAACTTTTTTTAGCTTCTAAAATTGCTGGCCCATCTCAAGGTGGCAGTCATATTCGTGACGGACAAACCCGTTTTAATGCCAACGACATTTCTTCTGCGCTAGATGGCAATCTAAAGCGTTTACAGACCGATTATATTGATTTGTACCAATTACACTGGCCACAACGTCCGACCAACTTTTTCGGCAAATTAGGCTATGAAAATGATGAAGCTCACAGCACCAAAACCGTAACATCTCTAGAAGAAACTTTACTTGCGCTCGAAGCTGAAATTCAAAAAGGTCGTATCCGTTATATTGGTTTGTCTAATGAAACGCCATGGGGAACCATGAAATTTTTACAGATTGCAGAGCAACTTGGTCTGTCTAAATTTGTAAGTGTGCAAAACCCTTATAACTTACTCAACCGCACTTACGAAATTGGGATGTCTGAAATTGCGAAATATGAAGGCATTGGTTTACTCGCCTACTCCCCACTCGCTTTTGGTTACCTCACGGGGAAATTCCGCAATGGTGCGCGCCCAGCGAATGCTCGAGTGACTCTTTTTAGTCGCTTTAGTCGTTATAGCAACCCTGAGAGTGAATGGGCAACGGAACAGTATGCTCAACTGGCTGAACAACATGGTTTAACACCTACACAACTGGCTTTAGCCTTTATTAAACAACAGTTCTTTGTGACCAGTACCATTATTGGCGCAACAAACTTAAACCAACTAAAAGAAAATATTCAAGCTTTTGAGATTGATTTATCAGAAGAGGTTTTACAAGGTATTCAAGCCATTCATCAGCAACAGCCAAACCCAGCACCCTAAGTCATACAAGCAAGCACTGCTTTGTTGTATGACTCAGACTATATCTGTACTGCTTCTATTGGGGTGAAATGTTTGAATCACTACTTCACCTGTCACAAATAATTTATGATTTTTAAAATCCTAAACTGATATTAAAAAAGGACGCTTTAGC
>NZ_QKVN01000025.1:0-64284 GCF_003231195.1 Acinetobacter sp. WCHAc060042 | reverse complement strand
GCTAAAGCCATACCAAGAAAGCTACTGAATGTATAAGTTCGATTTAAAAAAGTCCAATCAATAGAGATGTTTAGCCATGTAGTTACAATTATACCAATTAAACCACCGCACCAACCTGCAATCACAGCAGTATAAAATCTCATCCCGACAAAACCATAAATAATAACAATTGCATACATCATTGCAGCATGAAAAAGTACATTATTTTGACCTTGTTCCAATACATTGATTAATGTGAAAGTAAGAGCGACAGACCCTACAGATCCTAGACAAACATAATGTTCAAACCATTTATTCATTGTTGGAATAAATGAAAGAAACCATGCGAACAAAATGATTAAACCGACCCAACCATAAAACATGATCCATTCAGAACGTATTTCGGTTGGCAATATTTGGTAGGTCCCTATACATAGATACAAATATAGTCCTAAAATGATAGGGGCACGATAGCGAAATTCCAAAGCCGCCCCATTTCTGTATAGGTTTTTATAGATCGTCTCTAGCCCTTTAGGGAATCGAACCAAATTTAGTCCGCGAGCAATTAAAAGATCAATTTGCTCTTGTTTGAATAGTGTTGATGCTTCCAGTTTCATTCTATTTTTTATCCCCCCCAATATTTTTATCTTAAACAGGGATTACGCTTATATAAAATTACACTTAATTAATGAAAGTGTGAACTGTATGAAGAAAAATAATAACTTATAGTTAAAATAAGGACCCAAGAAAGCTATTTTTAGTTTTACTGTTTAACAAGAAAAATTAGCGATTTTATGGATAAGTGTACGATATTAACCTAAGACTAAGCTAAGAAATTAGCTTGAAGCAGAGAAGGGCCAAAAATATTGGTTTCGGTTACTACACTCGATTCATAGCCACAGTCTTGATGTTTGACAGTACCCCATTATTTTGTGTAATGGGTGATGAGTTCCTCACATTTGAAACTATCTATTGGAAATTTTTAAAGCAGAACTCCTCATATTGCAGAATTCGTTGTGCTTAGCTCAGTATTTCCACAATTATCTTTACAGCGCTAAATCCTGACGATAGTTGCCTATTCAAAAGTTTGTTATGTGAGCAGCGTATGTTTCACCTGATGAATACACATCAACTGGCTATATTTAGTGATGAACTTAAATACACTGTAAAGAGCACAAGATAGATTCAATGAGCTATCAGCGTAGCAATATGTAATCTGTTTCGTTGATTGAAAGGTGATAAATATGATCTAAGCCAATGCAATAAAATAAAAACTTTATTCAGCGTGCTCAACGGGGCATACACTTTAGTCACGAGCAAAACTTGACGTTTTTAGGCTATTTGGTAGGAATTTATGCATGTTTATGTGCTTACCAACTCTGCCATAAAAATAAGCCGATGATTCATGCTATGGAGGCATCAGCTTAAACAGGTTGCCCGTCTTGATGTATTTCTTGATGGATTATTTTAAATAAATTTACGCAAAATTTACGCGTCTTACTTTTTTCAATATAGAGAATTTACGCCCTCAATTTACATACTAAAGCTGACCTATTTTTAATGGCATATGCTATGTGGGAATTTATTTCAGTATTTATCCTTTCATTGCTGCTGGCTTATCCGTTAGGACACTATCTTGCGGATGTCATGCAAACCAAACCAATGAAGAGTGATAGCTTCTTTAAGTGGATTGAACAACCGATCTACGCGGTTCTCAATGTGAAGCAAGTGGGTATGAACTGGCAGCAATATTTGGGTGCTTTTGTACTCAGTAATATCTTGTTGTTAGTGGCGAGTGTCACTATTTTAATGACTCAAGCATGGTTGCCATTGAATCCTGATCATATTCCGAATATGAATTGGGATTTGGCTTTACATACCACCATTTCATTTCTGACCAATACAAATCAACAGCATTATTCAGGGCAAGCGCAACTGTCTTATCTATCGCAAATGACGGTAATTGTAGGATTGCAATATTTGTCGCCAATAATGGGGCTTGCTTTATTAGTCGCCATGTTAAGAGCATTATTCTTACAATTAGTTCAAGCAGAAGACTCAGAACAAAACAAATGGAATCGTATTAATCTGGGCAATTATTGGATGGATATCATTCGACCATTATTTCGATTCTTTATTCCACTTGGTTTAATTTTTTCTTTACTGCTCACTTTTCAAGGTGTGCCAGCAACCTTATCTGCGGGGCCAACAGCGCAGGTTTTAGATCAAAGTTCCGAGGTACAAACACAACATATTCCGCTCGGTCCTGTTGCGCCCATGGTTGCAATTAAACAACTGGGTAGTAACGGTGGTGGCTGGTATGGGCCAAACAGTACTGTGCCTTTAGAAAATCCAACGCCTTTATCCAATGTGATTGAGATGATTGCGATTTTACTGATTCCACTTTCTGCGGTGTTTATGGTTGGGCGTTTTATTCAACGTAAGAAACTGATGTGGATGATTTTTGGCACAATGTTGTTGATGTCACTTTCTTCAACGCTATTGACCCTGTGGGCTGAAAAATCTTCGCTCATTCCAAATATTGCTTTGATGGAAGGGAAAGAAGTTCGCTTTGGTGCTGAGGCATCGGCACTGTGGGGAAGTTTGACCACACAAGTCAACAACGGTTCTGTGAATATGATGCATGACTCTGCCTCACCACTGACAGGATTGGTTGAACTGTGCAATATGCTGATCAATGCCATTTGGGGCGGGATTGGTTGTGGTCTATTACAGTTCTTTATTTACCTATTTCTCGCAGTATTTATCGCAGGTTTGATGACAGGGCGTAGCCCTGAATTATTTGGGCGAAAAGTTGAAGTGACTGAAATTAAGTTATTAGCGCTAGTGATTCTCTTACAACCTGTGGTGATTCTTGGTCTGACGGCGATTGCCATAGCATTTCCATCGATTACAGGGAATTCCAATCCAGAGTTTCATGGTATTAGCCAAGTGTTTTATGAGTATGTCTCTGCCTACGCCAATAATGGCTCTGGTTTTGAAGGCTTAGGCGATAACACTTTATGGTGGAATCTGAGTGCCAGTATGGCTTTATTGGCAGGGCGTTATAGCGTGTTGATTATTCCAGTTTTGATCGCAGCGAGTTTAGCAACCAAACCGCAAGCAGCCGAAAGTAAGGGTTCTTTACATATTGAATCTCCAACTTTTGCGTTGACCTTGATTGGGATCGTGCTGATTCTGACCTTGTTGCAATTCATGCCAGTGTTGGTGATTGGGCCAATTGCTGACTATTTGTCGATAAAAGTTTAAGTGTGGAGCAAGCACAATGAAACATTCAAATGCGACACAACAGATGGATATCTTGAATAAAGAAATTATTCAGCAAACTTTCCATAAATTGCTACCTCAACATGCGTTTAAAAATCCAGTAATGGCATGTGTCTGGGTGGGAACAGTTTTAACCCTTGTTGCCACTTTGATGGGAAATACCAGTTTAGGTTTTGGATTGCTCCTGAGTTTGATTTTGTTGGTCACGGTCTTATTTGCCAATTATGCCGAGGCGGTTGCAGAAGCCAAAGGACGTGGACAAGCTGCATCTTTACGTCAAGCACGTGAAAATTTAACCGCAAATCGTATCCTCGATTTAAATGCTGTACCAACAGTGATTTCTGCCAATTTACTGAAAAAAGATGATCTAGTCATCGTCAAGGCAGGTGAAATTGTTCCTGCGGATGGTGAGATTATTCAGGGTTTTGCGACTATCAATGAATCGGCTGTCACAGGGGAGTCTGCACCCGTACTACGTGAAGCCAATACCGACCGTTCAGGCGTGATTGGTGGCACTAAGGTCTTGTCGGATGAAATTATTATTCGAGTCAGTAATGAGGCAGGGCATAGCTTCTTAGACCGTATGATTGCCTTGGTAGAAGGTGCCAACCGTCAAAAGACACCGAATGAGATCGCATTGAGTATTTTACTCAATATTATGACCATCACTTTTATTGTGGTGGTGCTGACCTTACCTGTGATTGGTTCAATGGTCGGGATCAAAATCAGTATGGTCTTGCTGATTGCACTGTTAGTATGTTTGATTCCAACCACGATCGGTGGTTTGCTGCCTGCAATTGGGATTGCGGGAATGAACCGCGCTTTAAAAGCCAATGTCTTAGCAAAATCAGGGAAAGCGGTTGAAGTTGCGGGTGATATTGATGTGTTGTTGTTGGATAAAACAGGCACGATCACCTATGGAGATCGCCAAGCCACCGCTTTTTATCCATTGGCAGGTGTGACACCAAGTGAGTTACGTCAAGCAGCAATGCTCACTTCTTTTGCTGATCCAACGCCTGAAGGGAAGTCGGTCATCAGTCTTGGGAAGGAATTAGGCGAAAGCATTCAAGAGCCGAAAGATGCCGAATTCATTCAATTTAGTGCCTCAACTCGTCTTTCAGGAGTAAATCTAGCAACTGGACAAACGATTCGTAAAGGTGCTGTCGATGCCATCCTTAACTTTACCCATCAAGAGATTAAAGACAATATTGAGCTGAAAACCCGTGTTGAACAAGTCGCCTCTAAAGGTGCAACACCACTTGTGGTTGCTTCGAATCACAGTATTTTAGGGGTGATTGAACTTTCAGATGTGATTAAACAAGGGATTAAAGAACGCTTTGCGCTGCTACGTGAGATGGGCATCAAAACCATTATGGTTACAGGGGACAATCCGTTGACTGCAGCAGCGATTGCCGCAGAAGCGGGTGTGGATGACTATATTGCAGAAGCGAGACCTGAGGACAAATTGGCTTGTATTCGTAATGAGCAAGCAGCAGGGAAATTGGTCGCAATGGTGGGTGATGGTACCAACGATGCACCTGCTTTGGCGCAGGCAGATATTGGTTTAGCCATGAATTCGGGTACGCAAGCAGCCAAAGAAGCTGGCAATATGGTGGATTTGGATTCTGATCCAACCAAATTGCTAGATGTGGTTGAAATTGGTAAACAGCAATTGATTACTCGTGGAGCATTAACCACTTTTTCGTTGGCAAATGATGTCTCTAAGTATTTTGTGATTTTACCTGCATTGTTTGCCGTGGCGATTCCACAACTTGGGGTACTGAATATTTTACAGTTGAGTAGTCCAAGCAGTGCCGTGATTTCCGCTTTGATCTTTAATGCTTTGATTATTCCAATGTTGATTCCATTGGCACTCAAAGGCGTTCAATTCAAACCTGCCAGTGCGCTGCAATTGTTACGCCGTAATATGCTGATTTACGGTGTAGGTGGTGTGATCTTTCCATTTATTGTGATCAAGCTGATTGACCTTGTTGTGTCATTGTGGATTTAGGAGTTGGAAATGAATACTTTATTGAGTCATGAGCAATTGAATCAACAGGACTTGGCATTATCTAATCAAGGACATTCAGTCCTACGTCCGAGTTTTGGTTTGATCGTGGTTGGTTTTTTCATTGCAGGCATGTTGTACGCTACAGCAAGTGTCTCCATTGCACAGTTGATCTTTCCCAAACAAGCCAATGGTAGTGTCATTGAATTGAATGGTAAAATTATTGGTTCAAGTTTGGTAGGACAAAACTTTGTTAGTGAACAATATTTCCATGGACGACCGAGTGCTGTAAGTTACAATGTCGATGGGATGGCAGGCAGTAATTTGGCGGTTTCTAATCCTGATTTGCAAAAACAAATTAAAGAGCGAACAGTGCAATTTGCCCAGAATAATCATATTACTGAGCAACAAGTGCCAAATGAGATGGTGACAGCATCAGGAAGCGGAATCGACCCAGATATTTCACCTGAAAGTGCTTTATTACAGGTGAAACGTGTGGCACAGCAACATCATTTGCCTGAGCAGCAAGTTCGTGATTTGGTACAACAACAAATTCAGCCTGCACAATTCGGCGTCTATGGGCAAGCGCGGGTCAATGTGCTACAGCTAAATTTAGCCTTAGATCAATTGTCATCGACCACACGTTGATAGAGCGTAATTATGCAGATCGACCGTAATAACAAAGCAGATGCATGGTTGGCACATAGTCAACGTGAACAATCTGGACGTTTGACCATTTTCTTGGGTGCAGCACCTGGAGTCGGGAAAACCTATGCCATGTTGACCCGAGCGCATGAATTGATGCAACAAGGGCAGCATGTGATGGTCGGGGTGGTTGAAACCCACGGTCGATCTGACACCGAAGCTTTGATTCAAGGGCTCAATGTGATTCCAAGAAAGTCTGTGGAATATCAGGGGCGAATGTTAGACGAGATGGATCTCGACCAAATTCTTAAATTAAAGCCTCAAATTGTACTCGTTGATGAACTTGCCCATCGCAATGTACCCAATAGTCGGCATGAATATCGTTGGCAAGATGTCAATGAGTTGTTGGATGCAGGCATTGATGTCTATAGCACCTTAAATATTCAGCATTTGGAAAGTCTGAATGATGTGGTTTTTCAAATTACGGGGATTCGGGTAACTGAAACCGTCCCCGATGCATTACTGAAACGTTTGAAAGATATTCGATTGGTTGATTTACCTGTTCCTGAATTATTAGAACGGATGAATCATGGCAAGATTTATTTCGCCGATGTTGCCCCTCATGCATTACAAGGTTTTTTTAAAGCTGCAAATTTGACGGCGTTACGTGATCTAGCGATTCAAACTGTTGCAGGGCAGGTCGATATTGATTATCGAGAAAAGTTTGTTGCACAAGGGCAGATCATCCCGATTCAAAATCATGTCATGTTGGCGATAGATGGTTCTGAGTTTTCAGAAGATTTGGTGCGCCGTGCCCATCGGATTGCGGAAAGACGCAATGCAACGTGGAGCGTCATTTCGATTCAAAAAAGTAAGGTTGAAACGACCCAAGCCTTTGCAGTGACAAAGGCTTTTAATCTAGCACGTAAGCTCGGTGCAGACACTTATTTACTCTATAGCAATCATATTGCATCGACCATTTTACAGGCAGCTTATGATTATGGTGCATCTAATATTTTGCTTGGCAAAAGTCCTCAAAAATCGCTATGGCAGCGTCTATTTTCAGATCATATTGCCGATCAACTGTTAGAGAAACAGCACCCTTTTGAAATCACCTTTGTTCAGCCTTTAAAAGCCAAAAATAATGAAAAGCGTTTGCAGACAAATGTGGCTCATTCATCTTGGCTAGAACAAGGTTTGGCGTTTAATCAACGTGAAGTAGTCGAAAGTATTATCATTGTATTACTGGGACTGATTGTGGCCGCAATCAGTGATCATTTTATTGGGTATAGTGATTTAGCCTTAATTTTTATTGTGACCGTATTACTGGTTGCGATACGCGCCCGCATGTTGATCACGATTATCAGCGTATTCATCTGTTTTCTACTCTACAACTATTTTTTTATCGAACCTCGATTTACCTTTATGATTAGCGCTGAACGAGGCGTGATTACCATCATTACGTTTATTGTCTCAGCCTTACTGGTCGGGCGTTTAGCCAACCAATTACGTGCGCAGGTCTTGAGTTTACGTGCTGCAAATTCAGTCTCATTACAGTTGCAAGAATTGGAAAGAAAACTATCGACCTGTGTGGATATTGAACAGGTATTAACCGTTGCCAAACAACATTTAGAAACCTCATTAAATGCGACGGTCTGGTTAAAAGTTGAAAATCAGTCTTTAGGTGATGTTTCTGCTTTAAATGAAAAAGATCAGATTGCCGCAGATTGGACGCAGAAGAATGCGAAACCCTGTGGACGTTTTACCAATACGCTGACCAATTCTGAGTGGTGGTTTATTCCATTAAATTTGGTGAAAGAATATGGCGTAATTGCGATTCGCTTTCATCAAAATGCTCAAACCATCAGTTTTGAATTGCAACGTTTAACTGAGTTGATGATTGAAGATATTGCGCAAACTGTTGCTCGGGTTCAACTGTCTTTACAGTTAGAAAATTCTCGTGTGGTGGCTGAAACGGAAAAGTTGCGTTCCGCCTTACTTTCTTCGGTCTCGCATGATTTACGTTCACCCTTAGCCGCGATGATTGGTTCAGCAGATACGCTTAAATATTATGGCGAACAGATGCCTGAAAGCGATCGCCATGAATTATTAGACACTATTCACATTGAAGGGGAACGACTGGATCGTTATATACAAAACCTATTGGATATGACTCGATTAGGTCATCAGGGTTTGACTTTAAGTCGTGCTTGGATCGGTGCAGATGAACTGATTGGCTCGGCAACTCAACGACTGAAACGCTATCAGCCTGAGGTGAAAATCGAAGTTGCTTTGGCGGAAGAACTTCCGCAATTGTATGTGCATCCTGCTTTGATTGAACAAGCCATTTTTAATGTCTTGGAAAATGCCGCTAAATTTTCACCAAATGATGTTCCGATTGAAGTGAAGATTCAGCAAGAGGAACAATTTCTGCAAATTGACATTATCGATCAAGGGATTGGCATTCCCGAAGATGAACGCGAGCAAATCTTTGATATGTTCTACACCATGCAGCGTGGTGATCGTGGTAAAACGGGAACAGGTTTAGGACTGGCGATTGTCAAAGCCATTATTGGCGCACATATGGGCAGTATCGAAGCATTTGCTGGAACAGATGGTCAAGGCACCTTAATTCGCATACGATTACCGTTACATCAGGATTAAAATTACTATTTATGCCGCAAACAATCCATCCGAATGCATCAATTTTAATTATTGATGATGAACCTCAAATTCGAAAATTTTTAGACATTGCCTTACGTGCGCAAGGTTATCAGGTGCATGTTGCTGAAAATGGCATGAAAGGCTTAGAAATTTTGGCAACACGGGGTGCGGATTTACTGATTTTAGATTTGGGTTTACCTGATATGGAAGGACAGCAGGTGTTGACCGAGATGAGGCAATGGTCAGATATTCCTGTGATTGTGTTATCTGCCCGTCCTGATGAAAATCAAAAAATTAAATTGCTCGATGCAGGTGCAAACGACTATGTCACCAAACCGTTTAGCATTCAGGAATTATGTGCCCGTATTCGAGTGATGTTTCGTAATAAACCACAACAGTCTGAACAGAATATTGTATTTGATGATGGTCAATTATCTGTGGATGTGGCTGAACATGTAGTGAGGTTCGTGAATGAAGAAATTATTCTGACCAAAAAAGAATTTCAACTGTTAGCATTATTGATTCGCCATCAGGGTAAGATCGTTACGCAAAAGCAAATTATGACCGAGTTATGGGGAATTAGCCATGAAGACGATACCCATTATCTTCGAATCTTGGTGAAAAAACTCCGTACCAAAATTGGAGATTCTGCAGTTACTCCAAAATATATTTTTACCATTGCAGGCGTGGGGCTACGATTTTTGGAAAGATAAGGTATTGGTATTTTCTTGCTTATCTAGGTTGAATATTGATTCATAAAAAGACCCAAGATTATACGATGGGATGATCCTTAAACAATTGTAATATCCATTCAATAAAGACTTTTTGTTTAGGTGAAACCAATCTTTTAGACGGATAGAGCAGAGACACAGGCATAGACGGTACAGTATAGTGTTCTAAAATTCGGCAAAGCAATCCTTGTTCTAGCACTTTGATATGAGCATAGTGAGGCACTTGAATAATCCCAAAATGCTGTTGGGCTGCGGCTGAATAGGTATTTGCTCCGTTGACTTGAATATTGAAAGGCAAGTCATAAAGTTGCGTTTTGTTTTGAATGATAAATTCGAGTGGCAGATGTTTCTGGCGTGCACTTGAATAGAAGCCCACCATAAAATGCTCATGCAGATCATCTAAATGATTTGGAGTACCGTGCTTTTCCAAATACCTTGGACTCGCAAGAGTTATTTGTTGCAAATGACCTAAGTGTCTTACAATTAGTTCACTCTTGTTCAGTTGTCCAATACGAATAACACAATTAATGCCTTCCTTAATCACATCGACATAGCGGTCACTTTCTGTCAGTTGTACCTGAATGCCAGGATATTCACTTTGAAACTTATGCAGATGAGGCAAAATAAAATACGCAGCAAACACTCCATGTACTTCTATCTTTAAGGTTCCTTGAGGTTTTGCATTGAGAAAATCATGATCTGATTCATTGATATAGTCCAAGATATACTTACAACGTTCGTAATAAATTTGACCTTCATCAGTTGTTCGTACCTGACGCGTGGTACGAAATAATAAGCGTGTGTTGAGCTGTACTTCCAGTTGCTTAATGGCATCGGTGAGAGTTGAACGGGGTAAGTTCAGTATCTGTGCAGCCTTGGTAAAGCTTTGTTGCTCTACAACGTGTACAAAAGCAGACAGCGCATTTAACTTATCCATCTTTTTGTAGATCCTTTGTTCGGCTAATTCGGATAAAGATGTCAGAACTGGCTAGATTATCTTGCTATTTATGAACAGTATCATAGAACGTATCCCATGATAAGTTTCACTCGATGAGGTCATCAATGAATACAGCAGTGCAAGAAAAACAGAAAAAAGTAATTTTAATTACAGGGGCCTCAAGAGGTATAGGGGCATTTACAGCAAGTTTATTGGCCCAGCAAGGACATAGCATCATCATTAATTATGCCAATAATGATCAAGAGGCAAATGCTGTGGTGCAAAAAATTCAAGCGAATGGTGGAACAGCAACAGCATTTAAGGCAAATATTAGCCATTCAGATGAAGTGACTCAGTTATTTGATTATGCAATTCAGACTTATGGCAGACTGGATGTGCTGATGAATAATGCAGGCATTATGCGACTCAATAAAATTGAAGACGTGGATGATGAAACGATTGATCAACTTTTGGCAATCAATCTAAAAGGACCATTATATACCATGCGTGAAGCGGCCAAGCGCTTGGCTCATGGCGGTAAAATTATTAACTTATCCAGCAGTGTTGTGGGTATGAAGCTTGAGACTTATGGTGTTTATACTGCGTCAAAAGCTGCCATAGAGTCTTTAACTGCGATTTTAGCCAAAGAGTTAAGAGGTAAAAATATTACGGTGAATGCGATTGCACCAGGGCCAACAGCAACAGCGCTTTTTCTCGAAGGGAAAAGTGATGAACTGATTGCACGGCTAATTCAGGCGGCGCCTTTAGAGCGTTTAGGTACAGTTGAGGATATTGCTGCTGTATTAGATTTTGCAGTCAATGAAGGAAGTAATTGGGTCAATGCCCAAATACTTCGGGTCAATGGTGGGATTGTTTAAATAAAAATTGTAGTATCCCACGAATACAAGGGTTGAGAAGTATTGTAGTTGGCTGTACCTATTAACGACTTCAACTGTTGATATAAACGAAGTAAATAAAAAAAGCCTAAACAAAAGTTTAGGCTTTTTATGATCAAGGTTTATATAGTCCCAATTCTGTAAGGTGTAGCCGCAGAATACGGCGCAACTCAAGTACCGCTTCAGGGGTTTCCTGAATAGAATGTCCACCTTTAATAATTTTCTCAGACAATG
This sequence comes from Acinetobacter sp. WCHAc060042, assembly GCF_003231195.1. Classification (NCBI taxonomy): domain Bacteria; kingdom Pseudomonadati; phylum Pseudomonadota; class Gammaproteobacteria; order Moraxellales; family Moraxellaceae; genus Acinetobacter; species Acinetobacter sp. WCHAc060042. The sequence goes on along the minus strand of NZ_QKVN01000025.1, from coordinate 52,902 downwards.
CCCCATCCAGATGGGCACTGGTATAAGGTACGACATCATCAGTAATCACATTGATATCATTACTGTTGGTCATATTTCCCATAATACTGTGAAATTTCATCCCCTTATATGGAACAATATTTTTAGTTAACTGAGTAAATTTAGAGTTTTTACTGAGGTCGCTTGGGCCATTTTGAATTAACCCATTATCTATATCTTTGATAAATGCTTGTAGATCAGGGTCACTACTTTGTAATACATCAGTTAATGCACCTAAAAAAGCACCTGGTAGTTTAATTACTTTACGCGCAGCAAGGGTAAACCAACGGTCAGCAAATTCTGTTCCTCGATGTGGTGCTGCCAAGAAAATGGCACGACTAAAGTTTGGAATTGGCTGAATATCTAAGCGTGATTTAAATAATGGATCATTTTTAAATTGTTTGGCGCGCCAATCTGGAAGTAATTTGATTGCTGCAGATGTTAAGTCTGCATCACTGACTAAAAGCCGCGCAATAATGCCCCCCATGCTATGCCCAATCAGCACTGCGTCTTTTTTTGCAGAAGCTTTGTTATCGACTTGACTAAAAGCTTGTTGGATCACTGCATAAATTTGAAAGCGACTCTCCAGAATAGGCATGTTTGTGGAGTAGAAAACCTGCCACACTTGGTAATGCTCACGCAATACAGGGTCACCCATTACATCGTTGGTTAGACGAATCCATGCCTCAGGACTGCTTGCAAGACCGTGAATAAGAACGATGACTTTCTTGTTCGGGTTATAAGGTTCAAGCATATACAAATGAGGCATGGTCAGGCGTTCATCACGATCTATCAGTGACAAATAAGCAGACTTACCTAGATTATTTTGTGCCAGCCATAAGCCATATGGTGCTGAAAAATTTGCTGCCAGTGGATAAGTCTTTCCAGCTATTTCAGCAGTTTCATATTTATATGGATCATAGGCTGTCATCTCAAACTCTGGACTATTTAAGATTTCATCCACACTTGCCGCAGAACGAGGTTGGGCTGTGATGGTCGCTGCTAAATAACGAGCATTATGAATATTGGGATTATGACCATTTGTATACTGATGATGTAATGGATCAACAATATATTTTGTTTTTTCAGGTGAGATGTCGTGAGGTTCTGCAGGCAGTACAATTAAAAACTCAGAACCAAATCCATCTCGACGGGTAATTGAACGCAAACCTGAAAAGTTCAAATTATACGTCGACATGAGTTGTTCAATTTTTTGATTTTTTAAAAGGGAATATTTGTCGAAATTAATGCGATAAATGCTTTTGCCGACTTGGATTTGGGTCGTAACATCTGAAGGCTCATAACGTAAACCATAAGCACTAACTAGTTTGGCAATTGCTTGGTTATAAAAGTCCCGAAGTTGTACTTGACGGTTATCAAAAATTCGATCTTGTGGGCCACGTTTAGTTTTAAACATATAAGCATAACTATAGCGAATACTTTTATCGAGCATGCCGAGCTGTTGATCTAAACAGTTTTGGTAATTTTGCTTTTGAACAGCCTTTTTTTCTTCTGACTGCGTCTTAGCCAAAATACTGATTTTACATGCAGATGATTTTTCTAAAGAAAGTGCTTTAGCAAGATAAAGTTCACTTGCCGTTGATAGTAATTGCTCATCCTGAATTTGGGGAATTTGTTTGAGTTCGTTCACACATTCCTCAGGCTGTTCAGAACAGACTTTGGCTTCTCTGCCTGTCATAGATAATACATTCAGACTTGCTTCACTGAGTTTATCGCGCGTTAAAATACTTTCACGTTCGTTATTAATGGTGACGTTCAGTGATTGATTTTTTACACTGACCACTTGGCAACCACTCAAGATAGAAATCAGAGCAGTGAGCATTAAGGTGCTACGGATGTATTTAGGCATAAACGAGTCTACTGCGATCTATTTTTTTGAATTTTTTAAATCATACGATAATTCTCGGATTTATCAATTCGCTCAAAAAAAATAGACCGAAAAGTTCGGTCTATTTTAGAGTGTGTTACAAAAGTAGCGAATTATTTGCTCGTATTTAATACTTGCCAAACATTCCAACGACCTTGTTTTTCAATTTCAGTAATCAAGCGATCTGCAACTTCAGCTTCTTGAGGGTATTTCAACTTGTAGTTTTTCAGCGTTTGCACCGCATTCTTCTTCTGTTCCATCGCGATGTAGTTATTTGCACTCGCTAAATAAGCTTCTTGAACACCAGACTTCATGGCTTTATCTAAATACGGCATAGCTTCACGTTGACCACCCCCTTCAGACAGGGCAAAACCAAACCAGAAGTTTGCTTCAGGGTCTTCTTGATTAAGCTTTAAAATACGCTGAGCATAAGTTAAAGATTTGGTGGTATACACGGAACCTAAGTCTAAATTACGAGCCATAACGCTAGCTTTGAATGCACGAATGAGTACATCAAATGATGCATTGTCTTTTGATGCCAACGTATCTAACTGCTGGGTCACTTCTTTTAGTTTTGACTCAAAACCTTTACGTTCTTGGCGCTCTGTAAAACGAGGTGGGTAATGGCGTGCTTTACCTTCAACCAACTGCAAGAAGTCATCAATTTCAGTGATGTCGACTTCGTTGTCACCTGCCAGCACCGCGTATTTCAACTGACGTTCTTTGCTGTTAACAGTCGGAATAATCAACTTGTTGGTGTCTAAAACCATTTTCTTCGATGGATCATCAGAACGTGTCACTTCCATCTTGGTTACAGGTTGTGAAGCAGCCTTTTTTAAATTAATTTCAAACGGAGGAGGCGCATCATAGTTAAATGGATTTAATGCGTAAAACGGTGCAGTTAATTCAGGCTCAGTAAACACAATGGTATTGTTATTATTTTTCGGTGGTGTTGTGCTACACGCTGTTAAAAACGACACTGTAAGTACAGCAACCGCTAAGGGTTTAAGCATCATAAGGTTCATCCATTCATTATTTTAAGAAGTGGTGTAAAAGGCATGTCCGTCAGTCTAAGAAAACTCTGAGGAACATGCAAGGCTTGCTATAGGCTGGTTTTCAAAAACTAACACTTTTCATGTTTAATCATTTGATGGAGTGCTTTGAGCTTCACATTCACGGCGAACGTCTTCCAAAATTTTCAGTTCTTCAGCACTAAAGGGTTGTTCATTTTGTTGCTGTTTTTTAAAGGTTGGATCAAGTAACGACAAACGTTGGCATAAGGTATTCATACGTTTTTCATTCAACTGAATACGGTCGAGCAGGACGCGCATGCCTTCAAGTATAGGATCGGACTGGTCTTGCGTTGCAGCATAAGCTTGGAAGCCGATACTTTCTGCATAATCACGACGATGTGTTTCAGCCTCATCTTTTGGTTTATCTTTTGATATGAAACGCGCTGGGTTGCCAACGGCAGTGGTATCGGCAGGTACTGCTTTTGTCACAACTGCATTTGAGCCAACTTTCGCATTCTTACCGACTGTAAAGGGGCCTAAAATTTTAGCGCCTGCACCAACAACTACGCCGTCTTCTAAAGTCGGATGGCGTTTGCCTTTATTCCAAGTTGTACCGCCTAAAGTTACGCCGTGATAGAGGGTTACATCATCGCCAATTTCAGCTGTTTCACCAATCACAACGCCCATGCCGTGGTCGATAAAAAAACGACGACCAATTTTAGCACCTGGGTGAATTTCAATACCTGTTGCAAAACGGCTGAAAGAAGACAATAAGCGTGCAGAGCCCTTACATTCCTTTTTCCATAATTCATGCGCCATACGGTGCATGATCAACGCGTGGATACCTGGGTATGTGGTTAGAACTTCTAAAGTGTTTCGTGCTGCAGGATCGCGCGCGAATACAGCTTGTACATCTTCTTTGAGCTGTTTAAGCATTAGATTGATCCTCTATTTGATCCGTATTTGACTTTTTCCATGTGCCATTATTTAAGGCTTGTACACGACTAAAAATACCACGAAGTAAATGATATTCCATACGATCTAATTGTATACGTCCAAAAAGGCGACGCAAGCGTAAAGGCAATAATCGTGGATTTTTTGGATCTAAAAATTCAATTTCAGCCAACATTTTTTCAATGTGTGGATAGAACTGTTCCATTTGCTCATGTGTGACCAAAGGCTCATCCCACTGCATGGACTCTGTATCTGTCACAGGCATGGTTGCAGTTTCATCTTCACCACTTTCTACAGCAGCCAAAGTTGCCATACGCATTTCATAACAGATGACCTGAATAGCTTGGGCTATATTCAGTACGCCATAGTCTGTATTGACTGGAATAGTAACGTGGTAGTTGGCCATCGCCAGTTCTTCATTGGTCAGTCCGCGGTCTTCACGACCAAAGACCACAGCAACCTCTTGTTGATCACTCACCACTGCTGAAATTGATTTTTCTGCCGCAGGACGTGCGTCTAGCAAAGGCCAAGGAATAGTACGACTACGTGCACTGGTACCAAACACTAAATGGCAGTCTTTGATGGCATCGGCAAGGGTTTCAACAATTTCAATCTGCGCGATTAAATCAGTTGCACCCGCTGCTAAAGCATCAATATCGGGATGTGGATAGGTTTTTGGCGCAACCAAAACCAGCTTTGAGAGTCCCATTGTTTTCATGGCACGTAATGCGCTTCCAATGTTCGCAGGGAGTGTAGTATTGACCATGACAATACGCACATGGGAGAGATGCGCTGAAACAGCGGCATTGTCAAATTGGCTCATGATTTTTCCAATGAATTTTAAAATTTGAAAATATTTAAGAGAACTGACCGACCTCAGCCTGATATAAGTCCATGGCATCATCCATGCTCATATCCGCAGGTGGCGGTGGTACATCTACGGGTTTGGCTTCTTCATAGCTGACCGCTTTGGCAGCTTTAGATTTGACTTGATATTCCACATGAAGATTTTCTTTACCAAAATAGTCACGAAGTTTAGACAGCAGTTCATCTAGCGGTGCCACTTTCCAATTGATCCCTAAGTGCAATTCAGCCGTGGCATACGGGTAGTCCAACAGTAATTGTAGCGGAATGTGATTACACATATCGACATTACAGAAGGGTGCAAGAATATTTTTCAAATCTTGGTTCAGTGCTTTCGTACTATGCGTTGGGTCAAGGCGAATTTGAATACAGTTGGCACGTTTTTGGCGAATTTCATTTAGGGTAAATGCTTTGGTCAAGCGTCCCATTGGACGGTCAAAGCCTTCACGCTCGTAAATTTCACCTTCAATCACCACCACTTTTTCATTTTGAATGATGTCTTTAAAACGCATAAAGCGTTCATGATTCGCAGAGACTTCAATTCGGGAGGTACCATCATCTAAGGTGACCATCATTCGGTTTGGAAAGTTGGCTACATCGACTACAAGACCAGCAAAAACAGTGGTTACCCCACGACGTGTAGGGGTGAGTTCATTGATTTTATTTGGAATAAATGCTTTCAGCTCTGCACGGTATACATCAATTGGGTGACCAGTTAAATACAAACCTAAGGTGTCTTTTTCACCTTTGAGACGGACTTCATCTGACCACGGTTTCACAGGTTTGGCAGGTTTACGCTGTACTTCTTCAACCTCACCAAACAAGTCCATGATGCCTGTTTCACGGTTTGAACGAGCTTGCTCCGCCGCTTGTACTGCTTCTGGAAGTTGCGCCATTAAACTGGAGCGCTCAATGCCGAGGCAGTCTAAAGCACCTGAGCGAATTAATGCTTCTAAAGTCCGTTTATTGATTTTTTTCAGATCAATACGATGGCAGAAATCAAACAAGTCACGATACGGCCCATCTTGGATACGCGAGTCAATGACTGACTGCATCGCGGCTTCACCGACGCCTTTAATTGCACCGAGTCCATAGACAATCGTTTTGTCGTCCGAAGCATGGAATTGATAGATAGACATATTGACCGAAGGTGGCAATACATCTATATCATTGTGTCGACAGTCATCAATCAAGAACACCACGTTATCGGTGTTTTGCATTTCCGATGACATCACTGCTGCTAAGAATTCAGCTGGATAATGCGCTTTGAGCCATGCGGTTTGATAGGCAACCAGTGCATAAGCTGCGGCATGTGATTTGTTAAAGCCATAACCTGCGAACTTTTCCATATAGTCAAAGATATGGTTGGCAGTTGCTTCATCAATGTCTTTTTTGGCTGCACCTTCCGTGAAAATTTGGCGCTGTTTGACCATTTCTTCGGGCTTTTTCTTACCCATCGCACGACGTAGTAAGTCCGCACCACCTAAGCTATAGCCCGCACAATACTGTGCTGCCTGCATCACCTGTTCTTGGTAAACCATAATGCCGTAAGTCGGTTCAAGTACACCTTCAAGTAGGGGATGGAGATATTCAAACTCGCCGCCATGCATACGGTGGATAAAGTCTGGAATCAGGTCCATCGGACCTGGACGGTAAAGGGATACAAAGGCGATAATTTCTTCAAATTTGCTTGGACGTGCTTCCTTGAGCATTTTTTTCATGCCCACGGATTCAAACTGGAAGACCGCTGTGGTGTTGGCATTGGCAAAGATGAGGTATGCATCTTTGTCATCAAGCGGAATGAAAGCAATGTCTAAAGGCACATCGAGCTTAATGCGCTTATTGATATTCTTCACGGCATCTTCAATAACCGTTAAGTTACGTAGACCCAAGAAGTCGAACTTTACTAGACCAGCAGATTCAACGTCGTCTTTATCGTATTGCGCAACACGGCCTGTACCATCTGCGTCACATAAGACGGCAGAAAAGTCGGTAATTTTAGTTGGGGAAATAACCACGCCACCTGCGTGTTTACCTGTGTTACGGGTAATGCCTTCGAGTTTTAATGCCATTTCCCAAATTTCAGCAGCATCGTCATTGTCTGGGTTGGATGGATTGGTGACAATGTCTTTAAGTTGTGGCTCTGCTTCAATCGACTCTTCGAGGCTTAAACCTAAAGGTTTGGTCGGAATCATTTTTGAGATTCGGTCTGCCAAACCATAGGATTTACCCAAGACACGTGCCACATCACGAATAGCACCTTTGGCTGCCATGGTACCAAAAGTAGCAATTTGTGATACTGCATCGCGTCCGTATGTACGCGCCACATAGTCAATTACACGATCACGACCAGCAATACAGAAATCGACATCGAAGTCGGGCATTGAAACACGTTCTGGGTTTAAGAAGCGTTCAAACAGCAGCCCGTATGGGAGAGGATCGAGATCTGTAATTTTTAAGCTGTAGGCAACAAGCGAACCTGCACCTGAACCACGGCCTGGACCAACGGGCACGCCATTACCTTTGGACCATTGGATGAAGTCCATGACAATCAAGAAGTAGCCCGGGAAACCCATTTTAAGAATGGTCCCGATTTCATACTCTAAACGATCATCATATTCTTTACGTTTTTCAGGCCAGTATTCATCACGCGTTTCTGGTGGATATAAAAAGTCTAAACGCTCTTCTAAACCCTCTTTGGATAAATGTGCAAAGTAGGTGTCAATGGTATGGCCTTCAGGGATAGGGTAGTCAGGCAGAAAGTATTTACCTAATTGCAGGGTAACGTTACAACGTTTGGCAATTTGATAAGTATTTTCAATTGCAGAGGGAATGTCTGCAAATAATTCCGCCATTTGTTGGCCAGATTTAAAATATTGCTCTGGAGAGTAATTTTTTGGTCGGCGGTTATCCCCTAGTACATAACCATCGGCAATACAGACCCGGGCTTCGTGTGCTTCAAAGTCGATTTCTTTCATGAAGTGCACATCGTTGTGCGCAACCACACCTATGTTATATTTTTTAGCCAGTTTTAAGGCTTCATAGTTGAAGTCTTCTTCACCTGAACGGCCTGTTCGGCATAGGGCCAAATAAACCCGATTGCCAAACTTTGCAATCCATTCTTCGAGTAAAGGTTCGGCTTTTTGCGGATTTGATGTACAGAGCATTTTGCCGACATCAGATTGCATGCCAAGTAGGGCAATCAGGTCGTGGTTTTGCGCTAAAATCCAGTCTTTTGCAACGCAAGGAATATCAAGCTGTTGACCACGGATAAAACCCTCGGAAACCAGTTCAGTCAGATTACGCCAGCCAACATTGCTCGTCGCCAATAAAGTTACGCGATGTTCAGCATCGTTCAAACGAACTTCTGAACCCATAATTGGTTTGATGCCATTATCTAAGCATTTACCATAAAACTTTACAGCAGCATGTAAGTTAGATAGGTCAGTAATGGCAAGGGCTGGCATACCTTCTGCCTTAGCAGCTTTGACTAAATCAGGTATACGTACAATTGATTCTGTGATTGAAAATTCTGTATGAATACCAAGATGTACAAAGTGCATAAGTGAGTCCCTGCAAAAACCGCTAAATAGTTTAACATGCTCTGCCTTCATTCTGAGTGCGATTCAAATGAATTGGCAAAATTTAATAGCATCTAGCGTTTGGACTGTATATTTTATTGTCAGTGAGTTCAAAACAACTTAGAAAAGGCAATGGCAGTCCTTGTTCTTGGCATAAAAAGATTTTAGCAGGCCACCGCTTGCTGAATGGCAAAACTGTTTAGCCGTCCATTTTTAAAACTAAAGTTGAGATAAGCCGTGTAGGGTGGGGCAAAGTCTTGCGGTTCTTTCAAAAAAGCTTTGATTTCACTGAGCTGCAAGAGCAGGACTTGAGCTTCACCTGATGCTGCCATGCCGTGTGCACTGTATTTAAAGTCTTGTTTAAATTGCTGCAAAGTATAATTGGGCGTGATTTGAATATTTTGTACGCGTATGTTTTCGCTCATCGCTTGAGTGCTTTTCCAGTCAAGCCAAACCCGGCCTTTGATTTGTCCGAGTTGTTTGAAATTCGCTTTGTCTTTATAGAATTTTTCAGTCTGAATCTTGGGATTATCTTCGTTAAAAATTTCAAACTTTAGGGTTTTGTATTGGGCATTTGCAGTACTGTATTCATAGTTGCCTGTGCATTCGGCATATTGTTTGCTGACTTTTCCATTCGATTGAGCGAATAATTGACTGACTTGATGTGCTGTCACAGGGGCATTCAGTTCGACCTGATTCACTTTCACACTGGTGACGTAGTCATACGTATTTGGCACTGCATGACTGAGTATCGGCAAAAGACTTATATTTAGAAATAAAATGGGTGTTTTCATGGTGATGATTTTAAAGTCGTAATTTTGAATTCTTTGTGTTGTCATTCTATAAAATTTAAATCTGAAAAAAAGCTCTCAATATTGAGAGCTTAATTTTGTTAACGCAGTTTAGACAGCCAATCTCCAACGGATTGTACAATTTGTACCATGATCAACAGCACAATCACCGTGAGTATTACAACACTAGTATCAAAACGTTGATAACCATAAGAAATCGCAAGATCACCAATACCACCTGCACCTACTGCACCAGCCATCGCGGTTGCGCCAATTAAGCTAATCGTGGCTGTGGTTAAGTTCAAAATCAGTGAACTACGTGCTTCAGGTAAAATAAACTTAAAAATGATTTGTAGCGGTGTTGCGCCCATGGCTTGAGCAGATTCGATAATTCCTTCATTCACTTCAAGCAATGACGTTTCGACCAAACGACCAATATAGGGTCCAACATAGATCGTAAGAGGAACAATTGCCGCCCACGTGCCAATCGAGGTGCCTACGATCAGTTTAGTTAAAGGTAGAACTGCAATGAGCAAGATAATAAAGGGTAGAGAGCGCAGGGCATTCACAATCGGGTTAAGAATGTGATAAATCGCTTTGTTGGGCAAAATACCATCTGGGCGTGTCACCAATAAAATGATGGCCTGAATAAAGCCCCAAATACAGCCAAATAGCATTGCAAAAAACACCATATGAAAGGTTTCTTGCAAAGCGGTAATGAACTGATCAATAGATAGTGAACTTTTCCAAAACGGCGCGGTAATTTGAGTTAACCACTGGACAATTAAATCTCTCATGCCAGTTCTCCTGATTGCTCAACAGCCACACCATGCTGTTTTAAAAACTCCACTGCTTCAGTAATTAAAGTTTCATCCCCTAATAACTGAACAAACATTTGGCCAATCACATTGCCATCAATTTCAATCATGTTGGCAAATAGGATATTGAGACTAATATCAAACTGTTTAATTAAATTTTGGATCACGGTTTCATGTGCAGACTGACCAAGGAACTGTAAGCGATAAATACTGTGATGGTGCTTATGTTCCAAATTATTCAGCAGTTTAATCGGTAGCTGTTGATGCAAAATGGTTTGGATAAAATTCTGTGTTGTTGCATGTTGTGGGCGACTAAATAAGTCCACCGTTTTGCCTGTTTCAACTACTTTGCCGAGTTCCATCACGGCTACATGTGAGCAGATGCTTTGAATCACATCCATCTCATGTGTCACCATGACGATGGTAATGCCTTGCTCTTGATTGATTTTTTTGAGCAAGTCTAAGACCGACTTGGTGGTTTGTGGGTCTAGTGCAGAAGTTGCTTCATCACAAAGTAAAATTTTAGGGTGGTTGGCAAGCGCACGAGCAATACCGACACGTTGTTTTTGACCACCCGAGAGCTCGTCTGGATAAGCTTCTTTTTTATGCTTGAGGTCAATAAACTCAAGTAGTTCATTTAAACGTTTTTCACGTTCAGCTTTGCTATAACCTAAAAGTTTCATTGGCATTTCAATATTGGCTGCAACAGTTTTGGTCTGCAGTAAATTGAAATGCTGGAAAATCATGCCAATATTTGCACGTTCTTGACGTAATGCTTTTGCATCTAATGCAGTAAAGTCTTTTTGATTGATAATCACTTGGCCTTGGGTTGGGCGTTCAAGTAAATTGATCAATCGAATGAGGGTACTTTTACCTGCACCACTATAGCCAATAATGCCAAAAATACTGCCTTCTGGAATGTCCAAATTGATTTGGTCCAGTGCAGGAATGGTTTGGCCTTTCAGCTGATAGTGCTTTGAAATGTTTTTAAATTGAATCATATCGTCAAAAACTACACAAAAATGAAAAAACAGGCAAAGAGACTTTGCCTGTTTCGTTGATTTGATTATATTACTATTTAGCTTGAGTAAGGTAGCTTACTGGCTTGTTCACATCAATTTTTGTACCACCAAAATGCTCTTGAACATATTTGCCTACTGCAGCGACATGGTAAAGCTCACCGACTTTTTTCAGTACTGGATCGTTTTGACGTGCTTCAGCCACAGCAAGAACGTTGACGTTCATTTTCGTGGTTTGGTCGATTGGCTCATAGTAAATCGCATCTTTCAATACGTTTAGGCCACCTTCCATTGCAAGGGTATTCCCCAAAACAATTGCATCAACTTCGTCTTTCACACGAACAGCCGTTGCCATTTGAATAGGCTTAATCACCAATGCTTTTTTATTTTCAACGATGTCTTGAGATGTACCTTTCACAAAGTCAAAGTCATTTTTTAACTTCACGAGACCCGCAGATTGTAATAATAACAATGCACGTGATTCGTTCGCACCGTCATTTGGAATCGCAATCGTTGCACCATTTTTAAATTCAGCCAGTGTTTTTACTTTGCTTGAGTAAATACCCATTGGCTCTAGGTAGGTGGTAGAAAGCGGAGCAATCTTCGCTGTGTTTGCTTCGTTGTAGGCAACCAAATAAGCATAAGATTGGAATGCGTTGACATCGACTTCATTGTTTGCAACAGCAGTGTTCATTGCAACATAGTCAGTGAAGTTTTTAATGTCTAATTTTAAACCTGCTTCTTTGGTTTCTGGCAAAGTTGCAATATAGCGCCAAATGTCCGCATCAGACCCTGTCGATGCGATAGTTACTGTTTGCTCAGCAGTGGTTGCTGTATCCTTTTTAGTTGCATCTGTTGCAGGTGCTTCAGGTTTACTACAACCTGTTAAAACAACAGATAAACCCAGTGCAATTCCTAGAATTTTTTTCATTTTTTCTTCCCGAGTAAGCATCCAAATGAGGTATCACTTACCTGAACTATAGAGAGATTAATTGATTTTAAATCAGACATTCCTGATTTGATGCATAAGACTGTAATGTGTGTTTTGCAAGCTTGCAATGCTATATCAGTCGTATATGTTTCCTTCATATTTAAAAAATGATGCTTTTCAAATAACGAGTAACATATATGCTCAATCGTTAAATTTTGCACATCATATCAACAAAGTAATATTCGATATAGAGCATAAAAATTTAATGCTTATCTGATTTTAATATTAGCAATAGCGCGGTACTTTATATTTTTATAGTGAAAACAATATATTATTTTTAATTAAACTATTAAAAAATAATGGTTTGTTTAAATTTTGTTCTTTATAAGATTTTATCTAAACTAAATACAAAAAATAGATATAAGCTGAATAAAGTCTCGGACGAAAATACGGATATTTCTGCGATTGAAAGGCTGAATCAGATGAAATTATAAAGATGTAAGCAGTTCAATGCTTATGATTAGGTTTGTTTGAGTATTTGAGTCAATGCAAAAACTGAGCCTATCGCTGTTTATTCTTAGATAGTAGTGAAGACAGGAGAATCGAGCATATTCGTTGGTATTGCCTACGACTATCCTAGAATAGCCATAGGCGGTTAAGGCTAAAAACTCAAATTACTGTAAAAAGGTTTTAGATTCATAATTTGGATTCGGATAACTATAAAAACCCTGTCCTGTTGGCATACCGAGGTGACCAGGCTCAATAAATTCTGTTTGCAGTCGATTCATGAGACGTGCCATCAGTGGGTTGGTATCGGCATGCAATTTTGCAACGTTATATACTGTGTTAATGCCAATAATGTCTAAGATTGCAAACGGACCTTTGGGTGAACCAAATGACTTCATCCATGCTTTATCTACGGTTTGTGGATCAGACACTTCATTGATCCAAAGGTCTAGTGCTGAAATTAAAAACGGAACCAGCATTGAGTTGAGGAGATGGCCAGATTGTTCTTTGTAAATTGGCAGTGGTAACATTCCAATCGCTTTGGAAAATTCAACTAACTGGTTGAAGACGCTAAGATCTGTAGATGCATGTCCCATAATTTCAGCCATATTATTCACCCAAATCATATTAGCAAAATGCAAGGCTAAAAACTTTGCTGGGCGTCCAGTCACTTCAGCAAATTCGCTTGGCAATAACGTCGACGTGTTGGTTGCAAAAATAGTTTTTTCAGGTGCAACTTGGCTTAATTTTTCATAAAAATCCCGTTTAATAGCTGGATCCTCTGGTACAGCTTCAATCACAAGGTCTGCATCTTTGACTGCTTCGGCAAGGTTCGAATGATAACTAAGATTGTTAAATGTATTGTCGAGTTGATCTTGGGTTGCATTGAGATCACGTTTATAGCATTCACATAATTCAAAAAATTTGGCTTTGGCTTTGCCAAGCACTTCATCATTGATGTCATAAACGCTGACTTTAAAGCCGTGAAATGCGGTTTGAAATGCAATTTGATAGCCGAGTACACCACTACCTGCAACAGTGACATTTTTAAAATTCATTCTATTTTCCTTTTTTGTCTTTAACGATGAATGTAGTTTTCATATCCATGAGCTACATTTTTAGGACATCATTTTATTTGCTTGATATACAGTATCAATGAAGCAATAAAATGTTCATTGGAGCTATTCTGCCGAGACATTTATATGTTAACTTGACAGAATGAGTCTATTTTTTGACTTGTTGAGACAGGAATTGTTGGAATGAATCAGGAAGATTCGCTCGCGGTTTTACGCCATAAAAATATCCATGATGACATGGTGCATAGTTCCGGTTTACGGGGATACTTGGATCTTATGCAACAATTGGGAATAGACCCAATGCCGTTATTGGAAAAATATGGTATTCAACTTGGGCAATTACAAGATGATAATGCGTGGATATCACACGCTGCAATGATTCAACTTTTAGAGGATAGTGCACAGCAGCCCCATTGTCCTGATTTCGGCTTACGTATTTCCCAGTATCAAGACATTGGTATTTTAGGTGTGCTCGGGCTAATTTTACAGAGTGCTTCTACACTGCGAGAAGTGATTAAGTACAGTTCAGATTTATTGTTTCTTCATGGTTCGGCATTGCGGCTATATATTAATGAAGCCATTGCCGCCGATTTATTTGAGCCACATGCGGATATTGTTGCAATCGTTTTTGATATACAGCTAAATGATTCGACTCCTATTTTGAGTAAACGCCAGTCTATGGATCTTGGGCTTGCCGTATGTCATCGTGTTATGCGCTATTTAAGTGGTGAACAATATCAGCCACTGAAGGTGACATTACCACATAGTCCAATCGCGCCTTTAAGTACGTATAAGCGTTTTTTTCATACAGATGTGCTTGAAAACCAACAACATGCAGCCTTATTTTTACATAAAGATATGTTGAATATTACTTTGGCTAGTATTGATCATGGTCTACGTGAAATTGTGGATAGTTATCTTGAGCGGAGCTTTCGCAGTCATCAGGGTTCATTGAGTGATCGCGTACAACATGCGATACGTATTCATTTGTCTGGACCTAAAGCCAATAAAACGGATATTGCATGTATGCTTGCGATGCACCCGCGAAGCTTACAACGTAAATTAGATGAAGAGGGCACAAGTTTCGAACAGATCCGAGATAAACTTAGACAGCAATTATTACTGCAATATTTAGCCGACTCAAAAGCATCAATGAGCCAAATTGCTTCAGTATTGGGTTTTTCTGAACAATCTGCTTTAAGTCGTGCTTGTAAAAATTGGTTTGGTGTGGCACCGCGCCAGTTGAAAAAGCTGAGAAATCAAGATCAATAAAAAACCCGCATTATTATGCGGGTTTTTAACTTAACTGACTCAGTTGAAATTAAGCATTTTCACGAGCAATCGCGCGGTAACCAATATCTTTACGATATTGAACACCCTCAAAAGTTACTTTTTGGCAAAGTTCTAAAGCTTTGGCTTGTGCTTCACCGATTGTATTCCCTAGCGCAGTTACGCAGAGTACACGACCACCAGCAGTCACGATCTCGCCATTTTCATTGGCCTTCGTGCCAGCATGGAACACTTTAGCATCGGTCATTTGTATATCTAAACCTGAAATCACATCATCATTGCTTGATGTTTCAGGGTAGCCTTTAGATGCCAGTACGATACCGACCGTTTTACGGTCATCCCACTGTGCTTCTTCTGGAAGCTTTCCTGCAATACCTGCTTCTACTAATTCAACCAAAGATGATTGTAAACGCATCATAATCGGTTGAGTTTCAGGGTCACCAAAACGGCAGTTGAATTCGATCACACGTGGTTGACCCGCATCATCAATCATCAAGCCTGCGTATAAAAAGCCTGTATAGACATGACCATCGGCTTTCATACCATCAACTGTCGGACGCATCACTTCCTTCATGACTTTGTCAAAGACATCGGCAGTCACCACAGGAGCAGGAGAGTAAGCTCCCATACCGCCTGTGTTTGGACCTTGGTCACCTTCAAAAATGCGTTTATGATCTTGCGACGTTGCCATTGGTAAAATGTTGTCGCCATCAATCATACAAATGAAAGAGGCTTCTTCACCTGCAAGGAATTGCTCGATTACGACACGTGAACCTGCATCACCAAATTTGTTGCCTGCCAACATGTCATCAATTGCATCAAAAGCTTCTTGATTGGTCATGGCTACAATCACGCCTTTACCCGCAGCAAGACCATCTGCCTTGATTACGATAGGCGCACCATTTTTTTCAACAAAAGCTTTCGCTGCATCGACTTCAGTAAATACATCATAGAATGCTGTAGGAATGTTGTGGCGCTTTAAGAAGTGCTTAGCAAAAGCTTTCGAGCCTTCTAATTGAGCAGCAAATTGAGTGGGTCCCCAAATTTTAAGCTCTGCCGCGCGGCAGGCATCCACTACACCATTTACAAGCGGTGCTTCTGGGCCAACAATAATCAAATCTACCGCATTATTTTTTGCAAAGTCGATAATTGCAGGGTTGTCTAAAATGTTAAGCGCAACATTTTCACATTTATTTTCTGTCGCTGTACCTGCATTACCAGGAGCTACAAATACTTTTGCAACTTTCTCATCTTGTGCGATTTTCCATGCCAATGCATGTTCACGACCGCCATTACCCAAAACTAAAATGTTCATCTAAAAATCCCTCAAAGAAAAGAATCCCTCCCGACCTCCCTTTAAAAAAGGGAAGGGATCACGCATGAAAACTAAGGTTTCTTACGTGAAAAGTCCCCCTTTTTACAAAGGGGGATTTAGGGGGATTAATAAATATGACTTCTAATCAATTAATGACGGAAGTGACGCATACCAGTAAAGACCATCGCAATGCCTGCTTCATCCGCAGCAGCAATGGTTTCTTCGTCACGCATAGAACCGCCCGGTTGGATAATACATTTAATGCCTGCTTTCGCTGCATTATCAATACCATCACGGAACGGGAAGAATGCATCCGATGCCATAACCGCACCTTCAACCACTAAACCGGCATGTTCCGCTTTAATCGCAGCAATACGCGCTGAGTTAACACGGCTCATTTGACCTGCGCCTACACCAATGGTTTGACGACCTTTAGCATAAACAATGGCATTTGATTTCACGTATTTCGCAACTTTCCAAGCGAAGATCAAATCATCAATTTCATCTTCAGTTGGTGCGCGTTTGGTCACAACTTTTAGGTCATCTTTGGTGATCATACCTAAGTCTTGGTCTTGAACCAATAAGCCGCCATTGACGCGTTTATAGTCAAGTTGAGCTTGGCGTGCGTCAATTGCTGGTAATTCACCACAAACGAGTACACGAACATTTTTCTTTGCACCAGTGACTTCAAGCACGCCTTCAGCGATGCTCGGTGCAATGATAACTTCAACAAACTGACGATCTACAATGGCTTGTGCAGTTGCAACGTCTAATTCACGGTTGAATGCAATGATGCCGCCAAAAGCTGATTCAGGGTCAGTTGCATAAGCCAAGTCGTATGCTGCTTGAATACCATCTAAAGACACCGCAACGCCACAAGGGTTTGCGTGTTTAACAATAACACAAGCAGGTTTTGCAAATGATTTCACACATTCAAGTGCGGCATCTGTATCTGCAATGTTGTTATAAGAAAGTTCTTTACCTTGCAGTTGTTTCGCTGTTGAAACAGAAGCTTCAGTTGCTGTGCTTTCTACATAGAATGCTGCTGACTGATGCGGGTTTTCACCATAACGCAAGTCTTGAGCTTTATTTAACTGTGTATTAAAAGTACGAGCAAACTTGTCTGCTTGACCTTCTTCCTTGCCTACACGAGCGCCTAGGTAAGAAGCAATCATGCCGTCATATTGTGCTGTATGCTCAAATGCCTTAACGGCTAAATCAAAACGAGTTTCATAAGACAAAGCACCATTTGCTTTTAGCTCAGCAACAACAGTGTCGTAGTCTGTAGCATTAACTACAATCCCCACAGATGCATGGTTTTTTGCCGCAGCGCGAACCATAGTTGGGCCACCAATGTCGATATTTTCAATCGCATCTGCAAGTGAGCAATTTGGTTTAGCTACAGTTGCAGCAAATGGATAAAGGTTCACAACCACAAGATCAATCGCATCAATGTTGTGTTCAGCCATCACAGCTTCGTCTAGACCGCGACGAGCTAAGATACCACCATGAATTTTCGGGTGTAGCGTTTTTACACGACCATCCATCATTTCTGGGAAACCCGTATGCTCTGAAACTTCGACTACAGCGATATTGTTGTCTTTTAACAACTTATATGTACCGCCAGTAGATAAAATTTCTACCCCAAGAGCTACAAGGTTTTGAGCGAACTCAACAATGCCAGTTTTATCGGAAACAGAGATTAAAGCGCGTTTAATGGTCATGATCTTCGTCACAGTTATCAAGAATTAAAACAAAAAAAGCCAAAAATAGCAGGTAAAAAAAATGCCCGCGGAAGCCGCAAGCATTTTATCATTTATTCACTCATTAAACCGTGAGCTTTCAACTTTTTACGCAAAGTGCCACGGTTAAGACCTAGAATCTCCGCAGCACGTGTTTGGTTACCGCGGGTATATTCTAAAACTACAGATAGAAGAGGTTTCTCCATTTCTGCTAGCACCATGTCGTAGACCTGAGATGGTTGCTCGCCTTGCAATTGTGCAAAATAGTGGCGAACTGCGCGATCTACGTGAATACGAAGAGCGACATCAGACTGTGCAGTAAAAATAGGAGATTTGCTATTCATGCGAATTAATCCGAAAAATCTAAATATCACTTGGGTAAAGTGACATATATAAAGTGGTCTAAAATTAAAATGAACTTCGTTTTAGATCCTAAAACGAGTAGTTCTAAAACTGTACATTTAGCATGCCACAATATCGCTAAGTTGGTCGAAATATAAGCGTAACAATAGTTAAATATTTGTTACTGACCTTTTTTAAACAAAAAAAATCTGCTCGATACGCGATATTTGGATAACGCGTATTTTAGCTGATGTTCTATTTGTATTAAAAGACTGAGGAGATTGCAGCACTAAGCTTTCGTGGCGCGTATCATACCATTGTCTAAGAAAAAGTGAGCAAGAAAACTGCATTTTTTTTCACTTTTTTTACATTTTTTTTAAATTTTAGGGCTGGACTATTTCTAAACTGTAATGATTGAAGCTTTTACGGCTTACTGGCAGGGTAAATTTGAATTTGAATGGACTATTTTTAGGAATCCGCTTAATTCCAACTAGACTGTCGATCAAATAGTCATTGGAATGCAATTGATAAGTTGAATCTATTTCACCATCTTCTTTTAAGATCACTTTGATGATCGGCAAAGGTAAGCTCGTTTCATGGTAGTTGATGAGCTCCCCTGAAAACTGGGTTTCCTGTGAGCCTGTACTTTTAACTTTTAACTTATTAATACTGATGAGACTGTAGCGTTCCTGAAGGCTACTACAATTCAGTACAAGACAAACTTTGTTATATGTTGCACCCAATGCTGGGCTGTTATTAATGATATGTGGGTTAAACCATAAATATTGAAAGCACAATAGTGCCAATAAACCAAAATTGATCATTCCCCAAAGCACATAATACATGGGACGTTTTGGCGGTTTAGCTGGACTATGCTCAGCTAAGTTCATCGCAGGATAGTTACCAATTGGATCGGTACTAAAGTAATTTAAATTATTTAAATAGGTTTTGAGATCAATGTTGGAATGTTCAATTTTCAAATTGAAAATATCGAGCAAGTTCGCTGTGGTCATCGAAAGAGCAGCAGATTGTGATAGATCAAAATGGATACTGTCGATATGAGTGGATGAAAGCGCTGGATTTGAAGGCTCTAAATAGTTATTCAAATTCGACGCTTTTTCCTCATTCTCATTAACCGCATGACCCATCGTCAAATGTGAAAGGGCATTAAAGGTCATTGAGCACTTTGGGCAACAAACCATACCTTGTGCAACGGTCAGTTGTGCAACACTTACTTTATAGATAGTTAAGCATTTTGGGCAAGATGTTTGTTTGTCGCTCATAGTGTTTTAGTGGTTCATTTAAAGGGTGTGGCGTTTACCCGAAATTCGGCACCAGTTTTCATCGCGTTTTTCGACCTCTAATATATCAAAAAATTCAGAATAAACACTAGAAACATCAGAAACTTGCTCTTCAATTACACCTGCAAGTGCGAACTCTCCCTCAGATTTAATTAAAGTTGCGAACTGTGGCGCTAACATCATGAGAGGCCCTGCTAAAATGTTGGCAACAAAAACATCTGCTTTTTGGTCAGCTAGCTCTAAATTGAACTCATCTGGTAAGCCGACATATAGGTTTTCAGAAACACCATTCAATAGTGCATTTTGTTCCGTAGCTAAAACAGCTTGCGGATCAATATCGGTTGCGTAGACTTTCTTTGCACCTAACAATAAAGCGGCAACACCCAAAATACCTGAACCACAGCCGTAGTCGATCACGATTTTGTCTTTAACATCGGTTTTACCTAGCCATTGAAGGCAAAGGAATGTAGAGGCATGGTTACCTGTACCAAACGCTAAACCTGGATCGAGTTTAATGTTGACTGCATCAGGCTCTGGTGCGTCCATCCATTCAGGAACGATCCAGTACTTGTCAGCAATTTGAATTGGTTCGTAGGCATCCATCCATGTGCGTTCCCATTCTTGATCTTCAAGAAATTCGCTACGCATCGGTGCATCAGGCATTTGAGTACGAATAAAAGTTTCTAATGCGTTTACATCAATTTCTTCGTCGTCTTCTTGCGCATATATACCCGTTACAATAACTTTATTCCAAAGTGGTGTTTCACCAGGAAGTGGTTCAAGTAAGTCTTGGTTTTCTGCATCATCTAATGTGACACTGACTGCACCCAACGATTCTAAAAGGGTTTCAGTAAAATCGACTTGCGCTTGATCAACCGTAATATGAATTTGTAACCACTTCACAGGAATAACCTAATATTTATGTATAAATAAATATTGTAGCGGAACGGTGCGCAGTTCGACAGCATTCCTCAAAATAAAAAAGGATGCCGAAGCATCCTTATGCACAACATTAATTTGGGGCTTGTTCTATACTGGGTTGAACGGAAGGAGCATAACGGTTGAGCAATGTTCCAAAGATAGCAGCAAAGATATACATAAATATAGAATAAACAGCTGCGGGCATTGCAATGGTCGTACTCGCCATTACCGTCAGTGCAATCGTCATGGCAAGAGTACTGTTATGAATACCAATTTCAAAGGCACAAGCACGTGCTTGAGTACTACTGATACCAAAAAGACGAGGAACAAAATAACCGATAACTAAACTACAGATGCAGAACAGAACAGTAGCTAGGCCTACATCACCAATATATTGCATGATATTGCTTCGCTCTTTAGCCACCGCGCCAATAATGATGATGATTAAAAATACTACAGCAAATATTCGAACGGGTTTATTTAGTTTATCGGCGAGTTCAGGTCTGAAATACCGAACCAGCATCCCTAAGCACACGGGGATAATAATGATAAGAAAGACTTGTATGACTTTAGAGAACTGTAAGCCCACATGTTGACCATCATTCATAAAATGTTGAATTGCAAAGTTGACAATTAAAGGTAAGGTGAATGCAGCAATAATTGAGTTAACTGCGGTGAGGGTGATATTGAGAGCAATGTCTCCTTTATATAAATAGCTAAATAAGTTTGCTGTTGGTCCACCTGGAGAAGCTGCGAGTAGCATGAGTCCAACTGCGAGTAATGGTGGTAATGTCAAAACTTTACAAATGACAAACGCGATACTGGTCAAAATGACGAGCTGACAGAACAATGCCAAAAGAACAGCCTTAGGATGTTTGCTAACTCGCTTAAAGTCATTTGGGGTTAACTCTAAACCTAAACCTGCCATAACAATAGCAAGTGCAATAGGTAAAAAAATGGTAATAATACTAGAATCCATTCGCTTATTTTCTCCTTAAAATCATTATTAATAACGGCTGTGAAATTAGTCTATTAAGTTTTGCCTTTTGAAAAATAAACGGTCTTTTTTTTGTGATACCAATAAGCCAAAGAGGGTGGCAAAAACAAACATGAAAATAGAATAAATTCCCGCAGGAATTGCCATGGCTGTATTACCCAATACTGATAGTGCAACAGTAATCGCAAGCGCTGTATTATGAATGGTGATCTCAAATGAGCAGGTTAATGCTTGTTTTTCTGTAATATTGGCAATGTGAGGTATAAAAAAACCAATGAACATGCTACTGAAACAAAATAACGCAATTGCTGGTCCAACTTCAAAAATATATTGAATCAGATTGTGTCGTTCTAGATATAAAGCAATGAAAAAAATAAAAAATAAGCAGCTAAGCGATAATATTCGCATAGGGTGGTGCAGTCGTATGGCAAATTTTGGAAGAAAATAACGTAAACACATCCCAGTACTGACTGGAACTAAAGTCAGGAAAAAGACTTTTGCGATTTTTGTTGCAGGTATATCAATGGGTTGAGCTGTTTGCAAAAAATATATCATGGAGAGATTAAGAATAAACGGCAAGGTAAATGTTGCGATGACTGAGTTTGCCGCAGTTAAGGTGATATTGAGTGCAATATCTCCTTTAAATAAATAGGTCATGATAGTTGATGTTGGCCCACCGGGTGACGCTGCAACAAGCATTAAGCCAATAGAAAAAATAGGAGATAAATTTAAAAAATTACAAATGAGGAATGCAATGCCCACCAGTAGCACTAACTGTGAAAATAAGGCAATAAAAATCACTTTGGGGTATTGTGCGAGGCGATAAAAATCAACGGGTCGTAGGTGTAAACCCAATCCCATCATCATCAATGCCAAGGTCAAAGGCAAAAAAACATTAAATAATTCCGAATCCATGGAATCCCTTTTTTATTGGTTTTTATTTTTCATCTTTGCTTGAGTGTATACCGAATCCAATAATTTACAAGACGCAAAAAAAGGGTAAAAAAGACGATTTTTTACCCTAGTGAAACAACTTGATTTTAGTGGCTTAATCTACATTTTAGGTTTTGGTGCGCTAAATCCGAGTGCACATTTACCTTTAATCTCTTTACCTTCAATATTAATAGACATTGCTTTAGGATCACCGTGGCAGATGCTGGTTAATTCAGCCTCATCACCATGAATGTTGGCGTTTTTTGAGCTCGGGAAAAATTGAGGTTCACAAGTACCATTCCAAATAATGCCACGGTAAGCAAAACTGACGGCTGTTCCTTGAGATTTACCTTTACATACTTGTTGATAGCGTTGGCTATCATAAACTTTTTCGACCTTGTCATTGGCAGATACAAAAGGTGAAAATAATAAACCGCAGAGAATGGATGAAAAAAGAATCTTCTTATTCATAATGTTTACCTTTGGTTGTTGTATGATCAATTTATAGAATAAAAAATGATCAAATTAATACAAGGCTTTTCAGGTAACAAAACGATTCATTTGTTGATTTTTTGCTATTGTACTGCAAGTCAACTTACATAAAATTAGCTTTGAACGGTCTAATACGTTGATGGCATATACAATAAATTCTACGGAAGCAGTCAACTTACAATTGAAAATTTGCTATAATCTTTCGTTATCATTTTTTTAATCTCCTTACCACTATGCATTATCCTAAAGTTTACGATGTCATTGTTATCGGCGGCGGTCACGCAGGTACAGAAGCAGCATTGGCTGCGGCACGTATGGGGCGACAGACTTTACTCTTAACTCACAATATTGAGACTTTAGGGCAGATGAGCTGTAATCCAGCGATTGGTGGTATTGGTAAATCGCATTTAGTACGTGAGATTGATGCCTTGGGCGGTGCAATGGCATTGGCTGCCGACAAAGGGGGGATTCAGTTCCGCATCCTAAACTCACGTAAAGGTGCAGCCGTTCGTGCAACGCGTGCACAGGCAGACCGTATTCGCTATAAAGCTGCAATTCGTGACACCTTAGAAAACCAAGCTAATCTCGATATTTTCCAACAAGCGGCAGATGACCTGATTGTTGATGGTGATACCGTAAAAGGTGTTGTGACCCAAATGGGGATTCGCTTTGATGCGAAAACAGTGGTACTCACAGCAGGAACCTTCTTGGGGGGGGTAATCCACGTAGGGCTTGAAAAATCAAGCGGTGGCCGTGCAGGCGATCCACCTTCAATTTCATTGGCTCACCGTTTACGTGAATTGAATTTGCCTGTGGGACGTTTAAAGACAGGTACGCCACCACGTATTGATGCGCGTTCAGTTGATTTTTCTGTGATGATTCCGCAGCCAGGTGATTTCCCATCACCGACCATGTCTTTCATGGGTGATGCATCTATGCACCCTGAACAAGTGAATTGTTATATCACACACACCAATGAAAAAACCCATGACATCATCCGTGGCGGTTTAGATCGTTCACCGATGTATACTGGTGTTATTGAAGGCGTGGGTCCACGTTACTGTCCATCTATTGAAGACAAAATTCACCGCTTTGCTGATAAAGACTCGCACCAAGTATTCTTAGAGCCTGAAGGCCTAGATACACATGAGCTTTATCCAAATGGTATTTCAACTTCATTGCCATTTGATGTGCAGTTTGAGTTGGTTCGTTCAATTCGCGGGATGGAAAATGCGCACATTTTACGTCCGGGCTATGCCATCGAGTACGATTACTTCAACCCACAAGCGTTAAAGTTTACTTTAGAAACCAAAGCCATCAATAACTTGTACTTTGCGGGTCAGATTAATGGTACGACAGGTTATGAAGAAGCGGGTGCGCAAGGCTTGCTTGCAGGCTTAAATGCTGCGCGTCGTGCGTGGGATCAAGAGCAGTGGACACCAAAACGTGATGAAGCCTATATGGGTGTGTTGGTGGATGACTTGATTACGCTAGGTACGAAAGAACCATACCGTATGTTTACTTCACGTGCCGAATATCGTTTGATGCTACGTGAAGACAATGCGGATCAACGTTTAACGCCAGTGGGTCGTGAAATGGGCTTGGTAGATGACGAGCGTTGGGTTGCTTACTGTGAAAAAATGGAAGCAGTTGAATTGGAAACAGGCCGTTTACAACACCTTTGGGCGGCACCAAACAACCCGATGGGCAAAAAGTTTGTCGAAATGACAGGTGCAGATTTATCGAAAGAATGCTCAGCGATTGATTTGTTAAAACGCCCGAATATTTCGTTTGCTCAAATTGCAGAACTCACAGGTTCAGAAGTGTCTGCACAAGTGGGTGATCAAATTGAAATCGCGGTGAAATACGCAGGTTATATTAACCGTCAGCATGAAGACGTTGCACAAATGAAGCGTTTGGAAGAAACTAAAATTCCTGCCGATTTTAATTATGATGTCGTTTCAGGCTTATCCCGTGAAATTACTTTAAAATTGAAAGATGTACGTCCTGAAACATTAGCTCAAGCAAATCGTATTCCAGGGGTAACACCTGCAGCAGTGCAATTGATCATGATTACGATCCGTAAAAATGCACAAGCGAAAAAATCTGCTTAATCTTTGAAAGTTATTGAAAAAGTCCGCTTTATGCGGGCTTTTTTTTGGGTAAAAACTGCGCAGGGGAAATATACAATAAAAAATAAGGTGAATTATGTCATTACAGTATAAAAGCGGAGAAGAGATTCGCGCGGGTGATGTGGTTATCTGGCTCAATCAAAGTGGTGAGTTTTATCAATTTGATTGAGCCATTATGAAAGTTTGGGAGCTTGCTAAAACCAAAATCTGTCGATTTGGGGAATCTAGTCGCGATCAATAATTTAGCAGATAAGTATGAGTATGGTTTAGATGTACCGCTGGATTTAGATATGGCAATTGAACTATATCAACAAGTAGCAGGTCAGGTCATAGTGGCAGATTTAAGTTTAGGCCGTATGTATTTAGAGGGACGAGGGGTTGAGCGCGATTTAGCATCTGCCCGAAAACATTTAAATGTGGTACTGGATGCCCGGATTAGTGGGACAGATGAGATGCGGGTAGAAGCAATGCAATTAATCGCGCCCTTTACAGAAGACAACCCATTGCAGCAGGCACAATATTTTCTTAAAAACGCAAGGGATTACTCAATTGATCAGATTAATGATCAGATCCGAAAAATTGATTCCTTTTTACATTTAGATGAAGCCAAACAATTATTCTTCAAACTGTTTTTACTAAATGCCCAAAAAGGTGAAGCTTCCACACAGTATCAAGTGGGTTATTGGTATTTAAATGGTTTCTATACCGAAAAAGATTTAGAGGAAGCGGCGTATTGGATTCAGAAAGCGGCGGATCAGAAAGACCTGTATGCAGAATGAAAGATTGGATATATGTATGAAAAAGGGCTCTATTTTAATGCAGATTTAGACATTGCAGAAAAATGGTATAAGCGCTCATTACGAAAACCTTGTACAGCGTATACGCCCGAATATATCGGAGAGCAGCTGAATCCTGAGCATTTAAAAATGTATGACAGCATCAATAATGAAGCACTCAAGGGATTGGTACGTATTGAAGAAAAGCGACCGAAACGTAGCAGGTGGCAATTTTGGAAGAAATAAAAAGTAAATTTTTTGCGACGATTGCTATTTGCTATGGTTGTATCGTTAATAGCTTTTATAAATCTAAATATATGTATTTAATAAACTATTTGTATGTGAAATATCTTTAAACTATAGGTTTATTATGATTTAGGTCTAAATAATGAAGCTATTTAGACATTGTAGAGAGTGAATCCCGACCATTGTCGTGGTGTTTATTGATTATGTTTGAGCTGACAATTTAGTCACGTGCTTATGCGTGTTTTGCCATAAGGATGTTTACTATGGATGGAGATCAATCATGGCGTTAACACAACGTGAAAAATTACAAAAATTTCTGGTGGTTTTTTTATGCTTTTGGGTCGCTTTTTTTGAAGGTTTTGACCTGCAAGCCCCAGGAATTGCGGCAAAGGGAATTGCGCAAAGCTTTGCTTTAGATCAAGTGCAAATGGGTTATGTGTTTAGCCTTGGTGTGTTTGGTATGTTGTTTGGAGCTTTTTTTGGTGGACGCATTGCAGACTACTTGGGACAAAAGAAAGTTTTGATGTTGTCTATTGGTATTTTTGGGGTATTTTTTGCAATTACAGCCATCGCACCGAATCTTGAAGTTCTATATCTTGCTCGTTTCCTGACTGGACTCGGTTTAGGGGCAGCTATGCCAACCATGATTTCGGTGGTTGGAGATGAAGCTACGGAAGCCAACCGCGGTAAGCTCAATAGCTTGATGTACTGTGGTTTGCCTGTAGGAGCAATTTTTGTTGCAGGCTTAGCGATTTATTTTAAAGACATTCAGTGGCAAACTTTGTTCTTAGTCGGTGGATTGACTCCACTACTTTTGTTGCCGTTTATGGCGATGATTTTGAAAGATAAGCCTAGAACTGTACAGATCGAAACTGAATTTAATCAAGCTGTTCCAAAAATGGCAGATGTTCTGTTTAAAGCACAGCAATATCAACGAACAGTGCCTTTATGGTTAGGTTTCTTTTTTACCCTTATGATCAACTATATTTTAATTAGTTGGTTACCGAATTTATTGATGGAACAAGGTTTAACGAAGCAACAAGCCTTCAGTATTATGCTGATTTTTCAAGTCGGGGCTGTAGTCGGTACTTTGGGTTTGGGCTATTTGTTAGATCGTTTGAAACTTTGGCAAATGGCCAGCATTATTTATGTCGGGCTTGCTGTAGCACTTGTTTTGTTGTTCACAACCACATCAATTCCGCTATTGGTTTTTGCTGGTGTAATGGGTGGAATATTTTCAACGGGTGGACAGTCGATTTTATATGGTATTTCACCTATCTTTTACTCTGGTGCGGGCAAGGTTACAGGGGTGGGAAGTGCTATTTCTCTAGGCCGCCTGGGTGCAATGACTGGACCATTGTTAACGGGAAAAATTTTAGCACTTGGCCTTGGAGCTACAGGAATTTTAGTCGCAAGCCTACCAGCAGTAATGATTTCAGCGGCAGCTGTGACAGTCTTGTCTCGTTATAAAACGAAAGCATAAGTAACTTTTTGGTGTAAATGGGTATTTAAGAAGCAGACGAGATTGTCTGCTTTTTGTTTTGACAGATAAACTAAGCTTAAGAGTTGTTTAATAGAAAAATAGATAAAAATTGCCAATTATGTTATTTCACAAAATCGTCGCTGTATCTTAAATTGATTTTACGTTCTTAATATGAGGTCAATAACATGACGATGAAATGTATCCGTTTTAACAGTGGAGAACTTGCATGCCAATGCCAGTTTGTATGAATCACCAAAAACAGCGCACTCGTCTTGGTTTAGGGGAGGTATCAAATCAAGAT
Organism: Acinetobacter sp. WCHAc060042; assembly: GCF_003231195.1. Taxonomy (NCBI): domain Bacteria; kingdom Pseudomonadati; phylum Pseudomonadota; class Gammaproteobacteria; order Moraxellales; family Moraxellaceae; genus Acinetobacter; species Acinetobacter sp. WCHAc060042. The sequence continues at coordinate 25,171 of NZ_QKVN01000025.1, read as the reverse complement.
GAGCAATGAAAATGACAACCACAAGCAATTCAAATATCTAATGCCAAAAAAACTGTAAAGCCCCTGAGATTGGGGCTTTTTTTATTTTAATCTGTAACTGTTTGATTCACAGCATCACGCACTTCTTTGGGTTCAATATGGCTAATTTTATTGCCAAAGCTACGTAACCACCACACCAGTTGCGAGGTGAAAGGTACTGTAGCATGAACCAAAATATGTCCATTTCCAAGCGGTTCTAATACTTGATTGGTGCTGAGTTTGGTTTCTTCCAAATACAACGCATCAATTTCAGTCATGGTCAGAGTGAGTGCAACATTCTCTGTGGGTTTAGAGAAGTCAACACGGAAACCCAAAGCACCTGATTCGATATATTCATCAATATCGAAATTAACAGGATGTAAAGCACGAGAGTTCAAAACTGTGGCTGACTTGAAACGGTGCAGCGCGAAAGTTTGGATATCCGTTTTATCGTGACGGGTACAAATCAGATAAATAATTGCACCTTTTTGGACCAATGCCAGTGGGTTTAATGTATAAGTTTTTGCTTCAATAGCTTGATTTAAGCCTTGATATACACACTCAAGTTGTTTGTCTTGTAGTAGTCCTTCATAGATGGCTTGTTGTGCTGATTTTTCAACAATCGGAGGAATCAAAGGTTGAGTTGCAGGCACGATGCGTACACGGTTAATCCATTGACGCACATTGTTTTGTGTGGATAGACTTCGGCGAGCCAAGTCAAACCAAGGATTCATTTCTTCAATTAAACTTGGTGGCAGCAGATGTTTTAAGTGTTCCTCAACCATCATAAAAGTGACCGCCTGCGAACTGGTCATGTGCGGTAAACTCTGAATAGGTGCATCGGAGCGCCAGCGCCAACCTTGAGGAACCGTACCATTATTTTCAATAGGAAAACGTTGCGAAATTTGATTTAAATCACGTTGAATGGTACGTAAAGTAATGTCGATGCCTTCGCGTTGCAAAATCTCTTGCAACTCGCGTGTCCCCATCCATTTTCCAGTAGAAAGGCGGGATAAAATTTGCCACTGACGGTAGAGGCTATTGGACGTTTCTTTTTCTTGTGCAGACATAATGGAATAAAATATAGAAGTCGAAATTACTTACTTGAATGAGAACACAATAAAAAAACTCACTCGTTTAAGCAAGCTTTGCTTTAATTTTTTCAGTTATATTTTTTGACACAACTTAATGCGAAATAGAATTGAAGTGTTTGGCTTTTTATCAATTAATGAAAGAAAGCAATCACCATACCTATGGCATAGTTATTGCTTCATAAGTATTACATACCGATAATAATTGAGAGGTTTGTATGTTTAAAGAAGATAAAGATACAAATGTGAATACGATGTTGGAAGGCTACAACCTAGACCAACCTGTATTGAACCCGATCGACTCTCAAGATCGCTTATCGAGCCAATCTGTTGGATTATTCCATCAAATGACGTCAAATTTCTTTAACGAAATGACGGACGATAACGCGATGTCAGGCGATGCCTGTGTACGGATTGAGCAATGGTTGTCACAGTACAACTTAAAAGAACTTGAAGGATTAAACCAAGTCGCAAAGCAACATTTTTTATATGAAGGTATTACTTTTACTGTTTATGGAGAATCTGAGGGCATTGAACGCACTATTCCTTACGATTTGATTCCGCGAGTAATTGCGAAACAGCAATGGAATAAAATTTCATCGGGTTCCGCACAGCGTGTAAGGGCTTTAAATTTATTTTTACACGATATTTATCATCAACAAGAGATTCTCAAAGCTAAGATTATTCCAGAACTTCAAGTGCTAACACATGAAGCGTATCAGCCACATATGTATGAACATAGCTTAAAAGGTAAAATTTACAGTCAAATCAGTGGTATAGATATTATACGTGATGGTCAGGGTGAGTTTTATGTACTTGAAGATAATTTAAGAACACCGTCAGGCGTCTCTTATATGCTAGAGAGTCGCAAAATTAGTGAAAAATTAATGCCTGATTTAATGCAAAAAAGCAATATTTTAGGCATAGAACAATATCCACAATTACTCAAAGAAATTTTGGCTGAAAATGCCTATGTCGATCAGCCCTTTATTGTGGTGTTAACACCGGGACGTTTTAACAGTGCTTATTATGAACATGCCTTTTTAGCTCGTGAAATGGATGTGCCTTTAGTGACATCACGTGATCTTTTTGTTGAGCATGATAAAGTCTATGTGAAAACGATTCGTGGACGTCAGCGTGTTGATGTCATTTACCGCCGTTTGGATGATGCTTATCTTGATCCTTTATGTTTTATGCCAGACAGTACTTTAGGTGTAGCTGGATTAATGTCGGCTTATCTCAGCCATAACGTGGTGATTGCAAATGCGCCTGGCACAGGAGTCGCAGATGATAAGGCGATTTATCCTTATGTCGATAAAATGATCCAATTCTATTTAGGTGAAAAACCTATTTTAAAAAATGTTCCAACATATCAATGCCGTAACAAGCAAGATCTGGCTTATGTACTGGATAACCTTGAGCAATTAGTGGTTAAAGAGGCACAAGGCTCAGGTGGCTATGGTATGCTGATTGGACCGCAAGCATGCAAAAGCCAAATTGAGCAGTTCAGAGACAAGCTCATGGCTACGCCACATTTATATATTGCTCAGCCTACATTAGAGCTTTCCGTTAGCCCAACGATGACTGAATTGGGTGTTTCAGAGCGCCATATTGATCTAAGACCTTTTGTACTTAGTTCCCCATATCGTACCGAAATCGTCCCTGGTGGACTAACCCGTGTTGCGATGAAAGAAGGTTCACTGGTGGTCAACTCATCCCAAGGAGGAGGAATTAAAGATACTTGGGTTGTAGAAAATTTACATTCATAAATAACTAAATATGAGGGTATAAGAATGATTTTATTAAGCACCAATGCAGAAAATATTTTTTGGTTAGGACGCTATTTAACTCGTACTCAATATTTGTGTTCACAGTTTCCGTTTACACAAGATCAACCTGCAATGGACTATGCACATGCGTTTTGCCTACCTGCTTTTGATGCTTGTTCGTTGAATGAACTGATTTTAGACCAAAGCAATCCTGCATCATTTAATCAACAATTTCAAAATGCTAAATCCAATGTGCAAGACCTGCGTGGTATTTTATCGGCAAAAGCCTATGCGGAACTAAATCAATTTATAAAAAATGCTACAGAAAATGCAGCTTATATTTGTGATGTTGTTGGTGAATGTCAGGATGTGCTCGAAGCAGAAGCAAGTGATGTATTCTTATTTTTTAGTTTAGGACAAATGATTGAACAGCTTGATAGGCAAATTCGTCTGAAGCAAGAGAAGCACCGTACATTGGTTGAGATTGATAATATTGTTGATGTGTTAAAAGGAATGGGGTGGATTGCTCTCGCTCAAGCGTGGACACAACTTAAAGCACAGCCAGATGCAATGAGTTTTTATCATTTTAGTGATTATATCCAACAATTGTTTGAGGTAGATGTATGAGACTTATGATCAACCATCAGACGCATTATCAATACAGTGAAGCTGCATGCAATAGCATCCAATATATTAAAATGACACCATCGGATAATTCACATCAGGAAGTTTGCCACTGGCATGTGAGTGTGCCAGGAGTACGTGAAGAGAAACGAGATGCCTTTCAAAATATTTGGATCACGAGTTCACAGCGTGAAGCTTATCAACAATTGACTATTATGGCGCAAGGTATTGTTGAGATTAACACGCAGGCTGAACATGGTATTCAAGATCATCTTAACCCAAATTTATTTTTACAGCCTACGCCGAATACTCAATGTAATGCTGAAATGAAGGCTTTTGCACATCAGTATGTGCCGACAGTTAATCGTGAAAATTTAATGCAACTATCCAATGCAATTTTGGGGCATATTCCTTATGTAGCTGCAGAAACGTCGGTACATACATCTGCAATTGATGCATTTAATGGTCAGCAAGGCGTATGTCAGGACCATAGTCATGTTTTTATTGCGATGTGTAAGCATTTAGGCTTGCCAGTACGTTATATTTCGGGTTATTTACATGTACCTGAAACTTCGCACCTCGCCAGTCACGCATGGGCAGAGGTGTATATTGATGATGTATGGTATTGTTTTGACACCAGTAATCAATTATTTAGACCGCAGTCGCATATTTATGTAGCTATTGGACGTGATTACTGGGATGTTGCACCCGTTCGCGGTGTACGTGAAAAAGGTGGAGTGGAATCTATGCATTCCATTGTACAAGTTTTAAGTTGTTAAGGTTTAGCTGAAAAGGATGTTCTATGACCTATTGTTGTGCTCTTCGTCTTCAAGATGGTTTGGTTTTTATTAGTGATACACGTACCAATGCGGGCGTAGACCATATATCAGTGTTTAGAAAGCTGTATACCTTTGGGATTGAGGGTGAACGATTTATTGCCATTCAGACCTCTGGAAACTTAGCCACAACCCAAGCTGTGATAGGACATCTAAAAAATCATTTGGAGTTAAGCCAAGAACCCAATTTATATAGTGTCAACACTATGTTTGAGGCTGCAGAGCTGGTTGGGCATACCTTAAAAAAGGTCTTGGCAGATGTGACCTCAGACACGCAGGAACAAAGTAATTATTACTGTAGTTTATTGGTCGGCGGGCAAATTAAAGGTGCAGAAATGCAACTTTATAATATTTACCCACAAGGTAACTTTATTTGTGCAACGAAAGATACCCCTTATTTTCAAATTGGTGAAAGTAAGTATGGCAAACCAATTTTAGACCGCGCGCTACGTTATGACATGCCTTTAGATGAGGCCGTACGATGTAGTCTCATTTCGTTTGATTCGACCTTACGCTCTAACGTCTCTGTTGGATTACCCTTAGATGCATTGGTATATAAAAAAGATAGTCTGCATGTTCCTGTAGGTAAAAGGATTTACGAAGAGGATCCGTACTTTTCAAGTATCAGTAAGCAATGGTCAGACACTTTAAGAAAAGGGTTGCAAGAACTGGCAAAACCTACAGATGACTATTTAGAATAATAGTCCTCGGTATTAAAAATAGAAACTTGTAGAAGTTTATGCGGCAAATTTTCTATGCAAGTATTTCAACTTCAAGTCATGTACAACTGTTTTAAGATGTTTGAGATATTTTAAAGCAAGCGCGCAATTTTAATGCGTTGTTGGATGTTTTGGTTGTTCTTTACGATGTAGATCAGCATTATTTTTTAATACTTAGTAGGTGATGACGTTGTTTTATGATGATTAATGTCAAAATTATTAAAAGCACCCCAGACATAAAGATATCAAGGTCTTTGAGGTAAAACCCATACAGGCAAGACATTTTCAGGCTTGAGGCATGAAGTATGCCTAACACCTGAAGCGTGTACATCACAAAATGTATGAGATGAGTTTTACTAAATTTGACCCACAGACCATGCACCAACGGTAAATTGTTTAGTTGTTGCAAGATCTTGATGATGCTCAGGCTGATGATGGTTCGCACTGAAAAAAGCCCAAGTTAAAACTTGGGCTTTTTTGTTAGATTTGCTTGCGGGTAGGGCGGTTACTTAAACGGCAAAGCAACTCATAACCAATGGTTCCATTGGCTTCAGCGACTTCATCGACTAAACGGGTATTGCCCCAAAGTTCAACTTTTGCGCCTAATTGAGCATTGAGTCCAGTCACGTCAATGGCAATCATGTCCATTGCCACACGTCCAACCACTGGGACAGTTTGTCCTTTAATGGCAACATAGTTTTGCTTTGGAAATGCACGTGGGTAGCCATCACCATAACCAATAGACACAATAGCCAGCTCAGTTTTGTTGTTTGCGACAAAATGTGAACCATAACCAACTGCTTCACCTGCTTGAATGGTATTCAACGCAATGATTTCTGCTGTGAAAGTCATAACAGGTTTTAAGTCCAAGTCATGTGCATTTTTATCGGCAAAAGGCGATGCGCCATAAAGCATGATGCCCGGACGGACAAAATCAAAATTAAGTTCTGGCCATTTAAAAATAGCAGCCGAATTACAACAAGATGCGAGGATCGGAGCACAGGCATTTTTAACCTGTAGGAATTGTTCTCGCTGTTGGTCATTCAGTGGGTGCTGCTCGCTATCAGCATTCGCAAAGTGCATAGCCAGTACACATGTAAAGCCTTCGGCTTTCAGTGTGTTGATTACATCTATAATTTCAGCAACTTTAAAACCTAAACGGTTCATACCGCTGTTGAGTTTGACCCACACTTTAAGCTTGTTTTCGATATATGCAGTTTTATGCGCGAGTAACCAATCGACTTGTTGTGAATGGTGAATTACGCATTCAAGCTTTTGTTCGATGACACTCGACATTTCATCGGCCGTGAAAACCCCTTCAATCAGGGTAATCGGTTGCTCAAAACCGAGTGCACGAATTTCCAGTGCTTCTTCTAAACAGGCGACACCAAAGGCGTCTGTTTCACTTAAGGCTGCTAAACAGTCTTTGACTCCGTGTCCATAAGCATTGGCTTTGACCATGCTGACGATTTTCGCGTTTGGGGCAAGTTGTTTGACACGGTTTAAATTATATTGCAGTGCTGTACTGTCAATATAAACTGTTGCTTGACGCACCCTCATTACTCCTACAGGGTCATGGAAAGGCGATGATGAAGCATTAACTATTCTTCATCATCGTACTGAGCATAAAACTCAGGGGATAGATTACTAAAGCGGGTATATTGGCCTTCAAAGGCAAGTCGCACGGTACCAATAGGTCCGTTACGCTGTTTACCAATAATGATTTCCGCTGTGCCTGCTTCTTTGGACTCTTTGTTATAGACTTCGTCACGGTAAATGAACATGATTAAGTCGGCATCCTGCTCGATCGCACCAGATTCACGTAAATCCGACATTACGGGGCGCTTGTTGGGACGGTTCTCAAGAGAACGGTTAAGCTGAGATAGTGCGATCACAGGGCACATCATTTCTTTGGCTAGAGCTTTTAAGCTTCGTGAAATTTCCGAAATCTCGCCTACGCGGTTATCACCCATGCCAGGCACTTTCATCAACTGTAAATAGTCGACCATGATACAGCCCAATTTACCATCGTGCTGTTTCGCAATACGGCGTGCACGCGCACGAACTTCTGTTGGGGGAAGTGCAGAGGAGTCATCAATATAGAGCTTTTTTTCTTGCAGTTGCAAAATAGTGCCCGTAACTTTAGACCATTCATCCCCATCAAGTTTGCCCGCACGCAAATGCCCTTGATGCACTTTCCCATAAGAAGAAATCAAACGCATAGCAATCGAATCTGCTGGCATTTCCATGGAATAAACCAGAGCAGGTAAGTCATTATTAAATAGCACACTTTCCACTAAATTCATTGCAAAGGTGGTTTTACCCATTGAGGGACGTGCTGCGACAATGATCAAGTCTCCTGCTTGCATACCTGATGTTTTATTGTCTAGTTCAACAAAACCTGTGGTTAAACCAGTGATGCTACCTTCCATCTGAGACAGTTCATTTAACTTATCAAAAACATCTGCTACAACGGTGTTGATAGCTTTCGGGCCTTGTGCCTTCGCATTGTTATTGTGTTGTTCAGCCAATGAGAAAATATTGGTTTCTGCCAAATCTAAAATTTCACTGACACTACGACCTTTGGTGTCATAGGCATTTTGTAGAATCTCAGAGCTGACTTTAATCATGCTGCGTAAAGTTGAAAACTCTTTAATCTTGGTGGCATAAGTTTCCATGTTATAGAAACTGGAAGGGGAGTCTGCCATCAGTTGCATTAGATATTCTTCACCGCCTACAGCATCGAGTAGGTTTTGTGTGGTGAGCCAATCATGCACTAAAACAGCGTCATAGGGGGAGCTGTCTTTAGAAAGTTGTGCAATTGCACGGAAAATATACTTGTGGCGTGTTGCATAGAAGTCATTTTCAGTAAGTACATCGCCGACTTGTTCAAAGGACTCAGCAACCGTCATTAGCGCGGCAAGAACAGCTTGCTCTAATGCTAAATTGTGCGGAGGCGTGCGGAATTCTTTCAGTTGCCCTGACTCATTCGGTTTATTGCCTTGTTTCGATGAGCTCTTTTGAGCAGTGGCAGTCGCCTGTGACATATAACGCCCTGATTTTTAATGCAGTAAATGTTGAAACAAAAGTCAATTTCACTGAAATTTTTTTTAAAACTTTCAGTTGATCAGCAATATGCACTTTACCAAAAAATGTGCGTGCTGTGTGTTGAATTGAAAAACTGTGTTATGGATAAAAACCATCATGTTAAAAATGGATTTTGGAAGCCTAAATAGGACTGTGTAAAAAATGGCTTTTTGATAGAGATAAAAAAAGAGCATGCCAAGGCATGCTCTTTTTTTTGCAAGAAATTACTCAGATACGATAGTAACGAGAACTTCAGCAACAACATCATGGTGCAATTGGATTGCGATGTTGAATTCGCCAGTGTGACGAAGTGCACCGTTCGGTAAACGAACTTCTGCACGGTCAACTGTAAGACCAGCATTTGTTAACGCGTCAGCGATGTCACGAGTACCGATAGAACCGAATAGTTTACCTTCGTCACCAGCTTTAGCAGTGATCACGATGTTAACTTCGTTCAATTGGTCAGCACGTGCTTGAGCAGCAGCTAAAATTTCAGCTTCTTGTTTCTCAAGTTCAGCACGACGAGCTTCAAAAGCAGCAGTGTTAGCTTCAGTAGCTGCAACTGCTTGACCTTGAGGGATAAGGTAGTTACGGCCGTAACCAGCTTTAACTGAAACTTTATCGCCTAATTTACCAAGGTTTTTAATGCGTTGTAATAAGATAATATCCACAGCTCAACCTCACTTATGATTGTCAGTGTAAGGGATCAAAGACAAGTAGCGAGCTTGTTTAATAGCAAGCGCTAATTGACGTTGGTAACGAGCTTTAGTACCTGTAATACGGCTAGGAACAATCTTGCCGTTTTCAGTGATGTACTGTTTTAAAGTGTCGATATCTTTGTAGTCGATGTACGTAACGTTCTCAGCTGTAAAGCGGCAGAACTTGCGACGACGGTAAAAACGTGCCATTGATGTTCTCCTTATGCTTCAGCAGAGTCTTGAGCTTGTTGTGCTTCTTCACGTTGAGCTTTACGCGCACGTTTTTCTTCAGCACTCTTAGCCAATAGTGACTCTTCAGTGATAGCGTTTTCACGACGGATGATTAAGCTACGAATAATTGCATCGTTGTAACGGAACAATTCTTCCAACTCATCAAGAGTAGTTTGACCACACTCAACATTCATAAGAATGTAGTGAGCTTTGTGGATCTTGTTGATTGGGTAAGCCAATTGACGACGGCCCCAGTCTTCAAGACGGTGGATTTGACCTTCAGCTTCTTTGATGTGAGTTAGGTAACGTTCTACCATACCCACAACTTGATCGCTTTGATCTGGGTGTACCAGAAGTACGATTTCGTAGTGACGCATTGTCAGCTCCTTACGGATTATACAGCCCCTAACATAATTGTTAGAAGCAAGGAGTCACAACCAAGGTTGTGTCGCATTAGATGCGAAGGGGGAATTTTAGAGACTTTGCTCGCCAAATTCAAGGACTTCTCTTAAAAAGCCCTAATTATTTTGAGGTTTTGAGCGTAAAAGGAAGACCACATAACCTTTAAAGTTTGTATCATTCGCAAGCTTTGGCGGGCTTCGCCACTCACCGTGTTGAACGATGCCAATTTTATAAGGAAGTTTCAGTGCTGAAACTTTCTTTAGATAAGATGCATAATTGGGTATGGTCGTTGAGCCTTGATAAGTTTGAATAACCAACTCATTGATGGTGTTATTGAGGAGCTTTAACGTCTCCTGATTTGTGACATTGGTCCAGTCCATTAAACCTGTGATACTGAGTTGATAGTGCTGAGGCAATTGTTTTCTTAATTGGCTTAAAAATAGGGCATATTGGTGAATGTGTTTGGTTTTGGCATCGAAATCAATTTGTATGCCTTGAATATGATTCCCTGCATTTTCCCATTGCTGAACGCGTTTTAAAATTTGTGTAAGCTCATGGCCTTGCCAGTTTAAATGATAATTACGAAAAACCAGCCACACCTTTTGTTGAGGAATATTTAAAACCTGCACCCCTTGTGGAATGAGGTGTGAATGATGAGTTTGCGGATGTAGACGAACTTCACCCTGTAATACATAAATTTCTTTGGCTGTTTTGAGATAAGGGGCTGATGAAATGTTGCCCCAAACCCAAAATGAATCATAGTCTTCGGCATTTACTTGACCAGATGTTAATGTTGAAGCTGACTGACTTGGTTGACAAGCCATGATGCCCAACATACAGATCAACATTAGGCCAAATGAAAAAAACTGCTTTATCATGAATCTTACCAGTAATACTTTAAAGATTGTGCCCAAGAGGTATTTGGATAGTCTTGTTTCATTTGATCAAACCATTGTTTACGGGTGGATTTAGCAACTTCTGCATCCTGACAGTCATTCATTCCGCTTGGTGAATAACACATGATTGAGCGATAAAGTGCATAAGCTTTTAAATCGGGTATAGAACTGGATTTGATAATGTCTTTATACACTTGGCCACGGGTAAAAATTGTACCTTGGAAGCGAGCGGTTTCTTTTTCTAAAGCGGTGACATAAGTGATGTTGTAGCCTTGAGGCGAGCGTGCATATTCACCCAGACACAGTTGGAGTTTTAAATCTTGAGGTGAATTTTCCAGTTTTTGAGTCAGGTTGAATAAGTCAGGGCATTGAATCTGCGCAGTGATTTTTGTTCCTGTCCAAATGAAATCACTGAAGGGTGGCTGATTTTTATAGTTCGTATATGTTTCCGAATCATATTTATACTTTGCTGCGTCTTGTGGTAGCAGTACAAAGCCTTGATTAAACAGCTTATAGTTTTGATGAATTAATGATTTTTGCAAAGCTTTATACAAGGCTAAATTTTTTTGGTCAGTACTTGATGTTTTAGTCTGAATGATGTGCATTAAGCTTTTTTCATTGGCTTCATTTTCAATAAAGCTTTTTTGCAATGAAGCTTGTTTGATTTTAGCATCTGCGCTGATAAAAGCGCTGGCATTTTGCTGTTGGGCATAATGTGGATACAACATCAGCTCAAATAAACCACGCTGTTCGATTGTTTTAGCTCGGTCTAACCAATTTTCCCAATATTGCTGGGCATTTTGAGTTTGTCCGAGTTTTTCTAAAATACGACCTTTTAACAGTATTTGACTGAGTTGCAGGTAACTATTGGTTGAATTTGAGGAGTGTTCTGGCAAATATTTTAAAGCTTCGGCTGGCTTGTTCTGTACAAAGAATAAGTGATTGGCTTGTAGGTATTGGAACAGTTCTGGCTGACTCTTAAATCGTGTTTTTTGGTTGTTGAGTTCAGACCAGCTCAAGATTTTAGCTTCTGCCGATGTTGCCTGACGCATTTGCATTAAATCTGAAATGGCTAGAAAGAAGGGATCTTTTAAATTTTTTGCATTGAATGAGCGGCTTTGAAAAACATGGCGATCCATTTCGAAAACTAGATTATCGAGTTCTAAATTATAGTATTTCGACTCTGGATGATTGATTTGCCATGCGAGTTCGTTGGTTAAGAGTTCGGTATTGCCACTTAGCCAATAACAACGACGCAGCAAACCACGTGTGCTGGCTGCATATTTTCCATTGGGAAAACGCTTGAAATATGTAGTGATATGCTCATAGGTGTTTTTGAGTAAAGTCTGATCTACTTTATCTATTTTTAAGTCACCATATTTACCAACTCCAGATTGGTAGCTTTCATTGAGGCTACTACGAATCAACATATATTGAGAGGTTTCTTGGATCCAAGGATGATCAACCGTAGTTAATACTGAGTAAATTTTAGTTGCTATGGAAAAGTTACTATTGTAAAAGGCAATGGTTGCATTTAAATAAGACGCATATTGACGTGCTTGAATTGACCAGTTCGGATTAACTTGAATGAGGGCTAGATCACGGTTACAGGCCGAGATATTTTGTCTTTCTTGAATCAGTAAATCTTTTTCCGCTTTGCTGAGATTTTTGTCGGCTTGTACCTGCTGTGTAAATTGATCCGAACCATTGTCTAAACTAGAGCAATGTTCTTGGTAGGGTGTCTTTTCATTACTTGGTTTTAAGCGAGCATTGGGGCGTTTATTGGTTACACTTTCAAACAGTGTTTTAGCCGCAAATGGTACGTTGCTATATTCGGTTTCCCAAAGCGGGCTATTTGGCTGATTAAAATTCAATTTGGCCAACCCCATGTCGCTCAGGAGTAGAAGCATATTGGTTTGGTTGTCATTAGCAGGCGTGAGTGCTGGTAAATTGTCACAGGCTGTATAGGCATTGGTTTGGATGTTGGTCGATGGGTAGCAAGAAACATCAAAACCAGAAAAACTGTGCGTGCTATAAGCAAGACTGATAGGAAACAAACCAATAAAAATAGATTTTTTTAGGAATTGTGATGGCATTTTGATTGCAGTGCATGAGTTATTGTTGTGCCTGCTATAGTAACAATTTAAAGATTAGACTTAAATATTAAATAAGTTGAAATAAAAAAAGATAGAGAGAACTCTATCTTTTTTAAAACAGTGGCAAATGTGGAGCAGGTGAGACGTAGCTAAAACTAAAACTAAAACTTAATGCGGTAATTAAAATCACTGAATATAAGAAATAGCGTTTCGCCCATAATTGATCATCTTCGGCTTTAAAACCAATCAGTGATAAATACACCCAATAAGCACAAAGTGCATTAAAAGTGATGAGGAAAAACACATTGGTATAGCCAAAACAATACAAACCATTTAACACCGCAGCAAACAGCAAGACATAAATCAAGCTTTCAACTTTTGTACGAAAAATTGAACGTGCGACAGGTAAAATTGGAATGCCTGCATTTTTATAGTCATTAAAGCGGTATACCGCAATTCCCCATGAATGAGGCATTTGCCAAAGTGCATATGCTAAGAAAATTAGTAATGCGGCAACATCAAATTCATTGGTCACAGCTGTATAACCGATCACTGGTGGACTAGCACCAGAAATACTTCCAATCACGGTTTGGTGAATAGATGTACGTTTGCTCCATAGACTATAAAAAATCACATAAACCACGAAACCAAGTACAGCAAAGCCAAAGGCATAGGCATTTACAAAGAACCAGAGTAGGGCAAAGCCCAATATTCCGAGTGCAGCAGAAAATGCTAGAGCAACGGAAGGACTGATGGTTTTTTTAACTAATGCACGGTTCATCGTCCGTTCCATCTTTTGATCAATATCTTGATCAATGACGTTATTGACGACACAGCCAGAAGCAACAACTAATGTTGTACCAAGTAGTGTGATGATAAGAAGAAGGAAATCTACAGACCCCTGAGCGGCTAAAAAGAAGCCGCCCAGAGTGGTAACGAAGTTACCAAAGAGAATTCCTGGTTTAGTCAGGAATAAATACTTTTTCAGCATGACAACCAGTTTAGATCATCATGTTGTAGTGTAAGTAGTTCATAATCCATACAGAGCCAACCAGAAGTACGGCAATACAAAGTACTGTATAGATAAATGCAATCACGTTCCAACGTTGCTCTGAAGATGAGTTCATGTGCAAGAAGTAAACTAATTGAACAAGAACCTGAGCAACCGCTGTAATTGCAATAACAGTCATCAAAATACCACGGCCAAAACCGCCAGTCATAACCATACCGAATGGAATTACGGTGAGGATAACTGAAAGGATGAAACCAATCGTATATTGCTTCGTGTTACCGTGTGAAGCACCAGCAGAGTTATGATCGTGACTCATTATAGAACTCCCATCAAGTAAACTACGCTGAATACACAGATCCAAACGATGTCAAGGAAGTGCCAGAACAAGCTTAGGCAAGCAAGGCGGCGCGTGTTTGGAAGAGTCAAACCATTTTTCTTGATTTGAACCATTAACACGATCATCCAGACTAAGCCAGAAGTTACGTGAATACCGTGCGTACCTACTAAAGTAAAGAACGACGATAAGAACGCACTCACGCTTGGACCATGGCCAGCATGAACTAAGTGATGAAACTCATATAGTTCCATACCGATGAATGAAGCACCGAATAACCAAGTGATCGCTAACCAAGCTAACACTTGGTTGACGTTCTTTTTGTATGCAGCAAGAACCGCAAAACCAAAAGTCACAGAAGAGATCAAGAGAGCAAAAGTTTCAGTTAAAACGAAACCTAAAGACTCACCAAATAGTTCTTTTGCACTTGGTGTACCCATAGGTACATGGCTACTTAATACAGCGAATGCAATGAAGAGTGTACCGAATAAGATCAAGTCACTCATCAAATAAGTCCAAAAACCAAAGACGGTGATATCCGTATCATCGTGGTGATGATGCTCATCGTGTCCGTGGTTTTCGTGATGAAGTACGTCAGCCATTGTCTTAGTCCTTCTTCAAGTGTTTTTCAAGAATCGCGTAACGTTCATTCTCAATACGCTCAACTTCAGCAGCAGGAACATAGTAGTCCACCTTCTTCGTGAATGAAGAAGTGATGAAGCTGATAATAGCAGCGATGAAAGTCACAGCAACCAACCACCAGATATGCCAGATTAAGCCAAAGCCCATCACAGTAATGAACATTGCAATAACAAAGCCGGCAGCACGATTCGTTGGCATGTGGATGTCTTCGTACGACGTTGGTTTCGCATAAGCCACACCGTTTTCTTTGTCATTCCAGAAGGTATCAATACCATTGATCTTTGGAACATGAGCAAAGTTATAGAACGGAGCAGGAGACGAAGTCGCCCATTCAAGCGTACGAGAATCCCATGGATCGCCTGTAAGGTCGAGATGGTCGTTGCGTTGTAGGAAACCAACAACAATTTGCATAATGAAACATGCAATACCAAGCGCGACTAAAATTGAACCGAAGAATGCAATAGCGATGTACGGGTCCCATTCTGGGTTGTCATAAGTGTTCAAACGACGAGTCATACCCATGAAACCAAGGATATAAAGCGGCATGAACGCAAAATAGAAACCAAAGAACCAGAACCAGAACGCAGCTTTACCCCAAGCTTCATTGAGCTTCCAACCAAACATTTTTGGCCAGTAGAAAATGATACCTGCGAACATTGCGAATACTACACCACCAATAATTACGTTATGGAAGTGAGCGATAAGGAATAACGAGTTATGTACCAAGAAGTCCGCTGGTGGAACTGCCATTAATACACCTGTTAAACCACCGATACCGAAAGTCACAAGGAAGCCAAGTGTCCATAGCATTGGTGTTGTGAAGCTGATACGACCCTTATACATGGTGAATAACCAAGAGAAGATCTTCACACCAGTAGGAATCGCAATCACCATGGTCATGATACCAAAGAACGCGTTCACGTTGGCACCAGCACCCATAGTAAAGAAGTGGTGAACCCATACCACGAACGCAAGTACTGTGATCGCGATAGTTGCATACACCATTGATTTGTAACCGAACAACGTTTTACGAGAGAACGTCGCTACAACTTCTGAGTAAATACCAAATGCTGGTAATACTAAGATGTAAACTTCTGGGTGACCCCATGTCCAAATCAAGTTTACGTACAACATTGGGCTACCACCCATGTCGTTTGTAAAGAAGTGGAAACCGAAGTAACGGTCAAGCGTTAACATTGCAATGGTTGCTGTTAACACTGGGAATGACGCAATGATCAATACTGCTGTACACAAAGATGTCCAAGTAAAGATCGGCATGTCCATAAGCGACATACCAGGCGCACGCATTTTAATGATGGTAACGAAGAAGTTAACACCTGTTAAGAGCGTACCTAAACCGGAAATCTGAAGTGCCCAGATATAGTAATCCACACCCACACCTGGAGAGTATTCGATACCTGAAAGAGGAGGGTATGCCATCCAACCTGTAGCAGCGAATTCACCAATTGCAAGAGATGCCATCATCAAACCAACAGCACCAGCAAATAACCAGAAGCTGAGTGAGTTCAATAATGGGAAGGCAACGTCACGTGCACCAATTTGAAGAGGTACAGAGATGTTCATTAAGCCTACAACAAGACCCATTGCTACGAAGAAGATCATGATAACACCGTGAGCGGTGAAGATCTGATCGTAGTGTTCTGGGTGTAAATAACCTTCACCGCCACCACGAGCGAGGAAAAGTTGTAAACGCATCATAAATGCATCAGCAAAACCACGCACAAGCATGATGATTGATACAATTAGATACATAATACCAATTTTTTTATGGTCTACCGATGTGAACCATTCGTTCCACAAGTAGCTCCATTTTTTAAAATAGGTAACACCAGCAACAACTGCGATGCCACCTAAGATCATCATTGCAACTGTTACCAGTACAATTGGATCATACGGAATAGCGTCCGGACCTAACTTACCTAAGAAGCTCATGTCTTATTCCCCTACAACTGATGAAGCAGGTTCAACTGCGGCATGTGCTTCAGAAGCAGCAGCCCCGTGAGCACCCGCAGTTGCTGAATGATCAGCACCGTGATAGTTGCTCATGTATTTGTTGATCACTGATTCAAACAAGCCTTGCTCTACAGAAGAGTAGTAAGTCACTGGATGTGGCTTAGTTGGGTAAGGCTTCATTGCTTCAGCAACAGCCTTCTCTTCAGGAGTTTTTGCTTTTGCAATTAAAGCTTCAATTTGATGCTTACCACGGTTACCGTCACGTAAAGATGCAAATTCAGACTGATCTAAAATTGTTTTTTGTACAGCTTTTGGATTAATGCTTGTACCGTTACCTGCTTTAATAGCAGCAACCCATTCAGCGAATTGAGCGTCTGTTAAAGAGTGAGCACGGAAGCGCATTTGCGAGAAGCCATAACCTGAATAGTTTGAAGAGAAACCGCGGTAGCCTTCAGCTGGGCTAGTTCCATCTGCTAACAAATTCAAGTGAGTCTGCATACCTGCCATTGCATAAATTTGACCGCCTAACGAAGGGATGAAGAATGAGTTCATCGTAAAGTTAGAAGTTAATTTAAGTGCAATTGGAGTCTTTTCAGGGAAACGAATTTCGTTAACCGTAGCAATATTAAGATCAGGATAAATGAAGATCCATTTAAACTGTTCTGCAATGACTTGAACATTTACAGGTGCTTTATCGGATTCGATAGGGCGGTAAGGGTCATACTTGTGTGAACCCCACCAAGTTAACCACGCCAGAATACCAATAATAATGACAGGAATACCCCAAACTACAATTTCAATTGTAGTAGAGTGTGCCCATGTAGGTTTATAGTCTGCATCTTTATTCGACGCGCGATATTTCCAACCAAACCATAATGCCATAATGATTGATGGAATAACCACCAACAGCATTAAATAGATCGCAGTCATCATTAAGTCAGATTGACCTTGTGCAACTGGACCTTTCGAGTTTAGAAGTACCATATCACCGCCACACCCAGTCAAGAGCGCGGCAATCGTAGATAAAGACAATACAGCTAAAATCGTTTGTCTCATTTTACAACCTCGGTGAAGAGTCCCATTCCCTAATAAAATTGGGATAGCGATTAAAGTGTCGCATGATTGAAAAGTTTCTTTTTAAGACTAAAAACACTTCTCAATCATAAGACACCGCTACGTTGTAGGGCATTATGCCTCATATCGACAAACTAAGCTATACGTAAAGATGCTTTAAATGACTGTTATAAAAACCGATTTTTTTACTCGGAATTGGGTGTTTTTCCTTAGATATTTATATTGAATATCAATATACTGCGGAAAATAGATGTGTGCTAAACCTCAGTCCGAATATGCCCAAATTATTGCTTAATAACCTTGGTTTTAGCCAGCTTATCGTGCAAAGTTTGACGCTTTGCGCTTAAACCAAAGACGTGATCGACGATCGTGATGAATGGCATAAATAGCATGTTGAGCACAATAAAGACAACACTGCGTAATGTGAATACACGCATTAAACTAACTTTTTCGTTGGTTTCAATATCTACAATTTTAATTTTGGTGATTTTTTTGCCAATACTTTGACCGTTTTTTGCCAAGAAAAAGGCTTGAATACCAAGCATGATCAGCAAGTAAATCCCCATGCTTGTCCAAGCTTCAGTGGGAATCAATTGAAATAGTTGCGCTTGCAGTTCACTGGCTTGAGTTGCCGTTGTAGCTGCTTGCATTTTCTGCTGAATTTCGGTGAGTTCACCGAACTGATCGGCTTGCAAGAAAAATGAGGGAATGGCAGCTGCAGGTAACCATAATAATAAATCAATAATTTTCGCCAAAACACGAGTACCAATAGAGGCAAGTTCAGGTTGAACCGCTTTTGCAGTCGTACGGTTCTGCTGTGCGAATTGGTTTGTCAGCTGTACTGGTTCAGGAATAGGAGGCTGAGCTTGATAGCCTGCAGGTTCATAGGCCAGTTTTCCTTGGGTGAGTTCACCTAAAGCTTTCCATTCAGGCATACCTTGATGCCAAACTAAATCCGTCAATAAAACTTGTTGGCTTGCGAGCATCTGATTCAGTTGCTCTAAGGTATATGGACCGGCTTGTTGATTATTTCGTGCCAAGTAAATCTGCATATAAACTTAATCTCAAAATATAAATTGGGATGTCAAAATAATAGATGTATTTGTTTTCAAATTAAAAACAAATAAAAAAATCTTATGTTAAAACTTGTGGATAGTCTGGGAAAATTCAAGATGAAATTAACCAAAGATACACAAAACTTATGACAGTGTAGCAAGGAATGAGCCGCTTCTTCTAGTTTTATCGCAATACGATCTTTGCTAAATCAAGATGTTGATATATGAATGCTGAATTTAGCTGAAGCTTTGTATAAAGGGGCTTATTTTAATGACGACACCTAAAAGTAGTCGGCATAAAAAAAGACCCGTGAAAGGGTCTTTTTTATCGCATCAAAAAATTAAGATTTTTGAGCTTTTTCTGCTGCAAGGAAGAACCATGTGTCTAATACTGAGTCAGGATTTAGTGATACAGATTCGATGCCTTGTTCCATGAGCCATTGAGCAAGATCTGGGTGATCTGAAGGACCTTGGCCACAGATACCCACATATTTACCTGCTTTGCGGCATGCATGAATTGCCATAGATAGAAGCGCTTTAACAGCTGGATCACGTTCATCAAATAGGTGAGATACGATACCAGAGTCACGATCTAGACCGAGTGTTAACTGGGTTAAGTCGTTTGAGCCGATAGAGAAGCCGTCAAAGTGTTCAAGGAACTGTTCAGCCAATAATGCGTTCGTTGGTAACTCACACATCATGATTACTTTCAGACCATTTTCACCACGTTTCAAACCATTTAAAGCCAATAATTCGATGACACGTTTTGCTTCGTGTACAGTACGGACGAAAGGAATCATGATTTGAATGTTGGTTAAGCCCATTTCGTCACGTGCTTTTTTCAACGCGCGACATTCTAACTCGAAGCAGTCACGGAAGTTGTCAGACACATAACGGCTTGCACCACGGAAGCCCAACATTGGGTTTTCTTCTTCAGGCTCGTATAATTTACCACCGATCAAGTTTGCATATTCATTTGACTTAAAGTCAGACATACGAACAATCACAGGCTTGTCTGCGAATGCGGCAGCAAGGGTAGAAATACCTTCAACTAGTTTTTCAACATAGAATTCGATTGGCGATGCATAACCCGCAGTACGCGCCATGACCGCAGCACGTGTTTCACGTGGCAAGCTGTCAATGTTCAACAATGCTTTAGGGTGGACACCGATCATACGGTTAATGATGAACTCAAGACGCGCAAGACCAATCCCTTCATTTGGAATTTGTGCAAAGTCAAATGCACGGTCAGGGTTACCAACGTTCATCATTACTTTGAATGGAAGTGCTGGCATAGATTCAATTGAATTGGTTTGAATCTCGAAGTCTAGTGAACCTTCATAGATGAAACCTGTATCACCTTCAGCGCATGAAACAGTTACTTCTTGACCGTCTACTAGAACTTCAGTTGCATTACCACAACCCACGATTGCTGGAACACCCAGTTCACGCGCAATAATTGCAGCGTGACAAGTACGACCACCACGGTTAGTGACAATCGCAGCCGCACGTTTCATTACTGGTTCCCAGTCTGGGTCTGTCATGTCTGATACAAGAACGTCACCGTCTTGTACTTTGTCCATTTCTTTAATAGACGTAACAATACGTACTTTACCAGAACCGATACGTTGACCAATTGAACGACCTTCACAAATTACTGTACCTTTTTGTTTCAAAAGGTAGCGTTCCATTGTGCCGACGTTTTCACGGCTCTTCACTGTTTCAGGGCGTGCTTGAACGATATAAATTTGACCGTCATCACCATCTTTTGCCCATTCGATGTCCATTGGAGAACCGTAATGGTTTTCAATGATGAGCGCTTGTTTTGCAAGTTCTTGAAGTTCGTGGTCGTTCAATGCAAATTGTTGACGCTCTTGCTTTTCAACATCAACCACAACAACTGATTTACCCGCAGATGCTTCTTCGCCATAAATCATTTTTTGGTGTTTAGAACCCAAATTACGACGTAATACAGCGTGTTTGCCTGCATTTAAAAGTGGTTTAGAGAGGTAGAATTCGTCAGGGTTGACAGCACCTTGAACAACCATTTCACCCAAACCATAAGATGCAGTGATGAAGACGACATCACGGAAACCAGATTCAGTATCAAGAGTGAACATTACACCCGCTGCACCCGTTTCAGAACGGACCATACGTTGAATGCCAGCAGATAAAGCCACCACATCATGCGCAAAGTTTTGGTGTACGCGATAAGAGATTGCACGGTCGTTATATAGTGATGCAAACACTTCTTTGATCGCGATCAAAACGTTGTCGATACCGCGAATGTTTAAGAAAGTTTCTTGTTGGCCTGCGAAAGACGCATCTGGTAAATCTTCTGCTGTTGCAGAAGAACGAACGGCAACCGCGATGTCAGGGTTGCCGTTTGAAAGTTCTTCAAATGCTTTACGAACTTCTTTTTCTAGTTCTGTTGTAAGTGGAGTGTCAACAATCCATTGGCGAATTTTAGCACCTGTTTCAGCCAAAGCATTTACATCATCAACATTGAGTGTTTTTAGCTCTGCATTGATTTTAGCGTTTAGGCCGCTTTGCTCGAGAAATTCACGATATGCCTGAGCTGTAGTAGCAAAGCCACCTGGTACAGATACACCTGCATTTGATAGGTGGCTGATCATTTCACCTAGAGATGAGTTTTTCCCACCTACGAGTTCAACGTCGTGTTTCCCTAATTTTTCTAGACCAATTACGCGCGCTTCCAAAGTTGTTACTCCACTTTTGCAGTATTTAATCACTATCTTGGCATCAGATTATAACAAATCTACTTAGCTTTTTGATTTTACTAAGCGACAGTCATGTAAGATCGGTTTACTATAAAGATTATATAGCACTAAGACAAATGTTTAAGGAGAATTTTAATGTCAGAAAGTAAACAGTTTAAGCGGAGTGTTTTTTTTATTTCAGATGGTACTGCAATTACCGCAGAAACCCTTGGGCACTCTCTATTGGCGCAGTTTCCAAATGTTGACTTTGACATTCATATTATTCCTTATATTAGTTCAGAAGAAGCTGCGACCAATGTTGTAGCTGAGATTAATCAAAGAGCATTACACGATGGTCAAAAACCATTGGTGTTTGACACATTGGTTGACCCGTATGTGCGGGATATTATCAATACTGCAAATGCAGTAAATCTTGATGTATTTGAGGGGCTTATAAGTAAGTTGTCTGAAGAGTTAGGCACTCCACCTACAACTTTAGTCGGACAGACCCATGCTGTGACTGATTCTGAGTCTTATAAAGCGCGTATTGATGCGGTGCATTTTGCCTTAGATAACGATGATGGCGCACGTACACGTCACTATGACAAGGCCGATTTGATTTTGATTGGGGTTTCACGTTCGGGGAAAACACCGACCTCGATTTACTTGTCATTACAGTTTGGAATTCGTGTTGCTAATTACCCACTGACTGAAGAAGACTTAGATGATAACCGCTTACCTGCAGTACTTCGAGCGCATAAGCATAAGCTGTTTGGTTTAATGATTGATGCTGAACGTTTGGTTGCCATTCGCTCTGAACGTAAGGCGAATAGTCGCTATGCAAGCTTTAGTCAATGTCAAATGGAACTACGCGCTATTGAAGGGATCTATATTTCTGAGGGGATTAAATATTTAAATGTCTCTGAAATGTCAATTGAGGAAATTTCTACTCGTGTACTCCAAATGACGGGTCTAAAACGTCGCATTGGTTGATATCGAGATGACAGTATAAAGGGTCATCGTGGTGATGCTTTATACTGTTTATTAATTTCGCTATAAATAGAAAAATATAGATCAGATTATATGAAAATAATATCAAAATGCATTTTTAGCCTTATTTTGTTCAGTTCTTTTAATATGACACTTTATGCGGAAAATATATCCATTCAGCAGTCCGAACAAGCGATTATTTTAAAATATGCGACACTGGATTTTTATGAAGTCAATCAGAAAATCGAACAGGATATTGTCGATTTAATCCAGAAAAATACTGCAAGCTATGCTTATTCTTTCCCCAAATTAACTGAAAATCTTAGACTAAAGATTAATAGCTCACCTGATCGACTGCTTAAATTCTATACCTTTGATGTGGGCGGTGGTGGTACTATGGGTGAATTTTCATCCTATGTACAGATGAAATCGAGACCGTCTAGCAAGCTTCAAGCGATCAATACGGGCTATATTTTAAATATTGATCAAGTGAAAATGGGGACGCAACCGATTTACTTCGTGCAAAGCTATTACAAAGGGGATAGTTGCCACGGTCTATATCAAATTCAAGCCTTTAGAATGCATGCTCAAGCTTTGACACCAGCCCCAATTTTTCAGACGAAAAATAAGAAGCAGTTGAGTTCGATAGAAGTGGATTATGACTGTCATTATGATGAAGCGCGTCAGGGTTCGTATATTCGGGTTTCGAAAGATTTAAAGTATGTTGATATCAAATTACTGAATCAAAATAGTCAGCCAACAGGTCAGTATTTGCGCTATGCACGTGGAAAGTCAGCTTTTCAATATCAGGGTGTAGTGAATTAAAGAGGGCAAGCTAAAATGCTTACCCACGTGATGTCTAGTGTGTATAGGTGGTAATAATCAAATCAACTGGATGTTCTGCACCATCAAGACTCTGGATATCATGTTCTCGAATTTTCACAATTGGCCAAGTCACCAATTTACAGTTTTCACGCTGTAAAGCATGGTAGTAGAAATCGGACTTAAAGAATTTGAGTTTATTGGCAGCAGTATTAGGCTTAAGTTGGTGTCTGAGCCACGGGTCAGCAACTTGGGTTTCTAAAAAACGTAAAGCCAATAGGCATTTAATACGGGTACTAAATAATCGGCGGTTTTTAATGACTAATGGATGCTGGATTAAGCGCTGAACCCCGCGTTCTGTTTTGGGTAAAATGAAGTGAGGTTCATTTTGAAAAACACGAACAGATTGTGCCACCTGGCAGATTGACTCAAGTCCACTTACCGTGTGCTGATTGGTGCCAATAATCGCAACACGTTGTTGGTTAAAATCATGCTGTTTAATGTCTGATGATGCAATCAGTTGACCTCTGAAATGCTGAAAATATTCGGGATGGTTTTGAAATAAACCCGATAGGCTATCTGTTGGATGTAAATTAACCATGCTCGATCCTTAATTGTTTTTTTAGTTTTTCCTTAATCTTTTATTTTTAGTGTTTTTACTCTAAAAAGGCAAAATGATTAACTGTCTGAGCAGTCACGTTAACTTTAGTCTAAGGCGATAACATATTTTGATTATGCTTTTAAGGATGGACAGAGATGGAAAGGTTTCGTGTTCATTTTGCCCAATGAATGTCGATAGAACAGTCATTGGGCAAATAGGTTCACGTCCGCTTAGCTATTTTTGATCTGCATTAAACGTTCAAAGTTTTCTAAACGTTTCTCTGTATCATAGATGTCACAAGTGAAAATAAATTCATCGACATCATATTCTAAAAGAAGTTGTTTCAAGCCTTCTTTTACGGTGCCATTGGAACCAATTTGTGCCATAGCATAGAAACTGTCTACGGACATTTTTTCCGCAGCTGACCAAAGGCCATCCATGCTGGAAATCGGTGCTTTTAACTTTAAGCTTTGACCGCGCATCAGACCTAAAACACGTTGATAGGCACTAGTTGCCAAGAACTCCGCTTCAGCATCAGTTTCAGCAACGACCGTAGGGACACCCATCGACACATAAGGTTTCGATAAGTATTCAGAAGGTTGGAAATTTTCACGATAGAGCTGAATCGCTTGTTTCAGCATACGCGGTGCAAAGTGTGATGCGAATGAGTAGGGAAGACCGAGTTTTGCTGCGAGTTGTGCGCTAAATAAACTTGAACCGAGTAACCATACTGGCACATGAGTCCCTTGTCCCGGCGTTGCAACAATACGTTGATTCGGCTCAGCATCTTTAAAGTAATGCAGAATTTCTAAGACATCTTGTGGGAATTGTTCTTCAGTTTCTTGACGACCACGACGTAATGCGCGCATGGTGACTTGGTCTGTACCGGGTGCGCGACCTAAACCTAACTCAACACGATGCGGGTAGAGTGTAGCAAGTGTACCGAATTGTTCTGCTACCACAAGTGGCGCATGGTTTGGGAGCATAATGCCACCTGAGCCGACTTTTAAAGTTGAGGTATTCGCGAGTAAATAGCCGAGTAGCACCGCAGTAGCAGAGCTGGCAATACCATCCATATTATGATGTTCTGCAAGCCAAAGTCGGCTATAGCCTAAACGTTCAGCTTGTTGGGCCAATTTTAAGCTATGCTGTAGGGTGAGTTGTACAGTTTGATCTTCGCGGACAGGAGCTAATTCTAAAATAGAAAATTGAGTTTCGGACAATGTGCGCATTCGGCTTCTCAAATTTGCGGTGTATATCGAAATAATACGATATAAGCAGGGTTTTGTATATCGTTTTTATTCGATGTGTTCTGTCTGCACGATAAATCAGTCGCTAATATGTTGAATTGCAACAGTGATAAATTTAATACAACCATTAAAAATGAATGAGAAGATCATATTCAAATTGTGCTGCTGATCGGTTGTACTTTAGCTTTTTGAGACAGAGATTATTTCTTAAATAAAAAAACACCCGAAGG